>JAGCYN010000130.1 GCA_017960745.1 Alphaproteobacteria bacterium
TGCGCGCCTCATCGGTAACGCTTATTACAACAAAATTGCCATGGAGCCGGGGGCTTATATTGAGGGTAGTTGCATGCCGCGCAGCAAGGTAACATCGACACCGGCACAGCCGTCGTCCGAACAGCCGAGCCGGGCGGAAAAGAAGGTAAAAGCGGCATCCAATGGCTAAAAAAATCAAAAAATCCGATTTTATCACAACAGGTACGGTGGCGGAAAATCATCGTGCCCGTTTTGATTATAACATCAATGAAACTTTTATTGCCGGCATGGTGCTTTTGGGCCCGGAAGTCAAGTCGCTGCGTTTTGGACACGCCAATATTCGCGACGCTTACGGGGTTATCGAACGCGGTGAAATTTATATGTCAAATATGCTGATATCGGCCTATGATAATCAGGGATACAGTAGTCATGAAGAACGGCGCAATCGCAAGTTGTTGCTCAATCATCGTGAAATTGTCAAAATTATCAACGCACTCAACCGTAAAGGTTCGTCTTTGGTGGCTATGAAATTGTTTTTTGATGCGCACGGCCGCGCGAAGTTGCTGATTGGTTTGGGTACCGGTAAAAAACTCTATGACAAGCGCGAAAGCACAAAAGAGCGCGATTGGAGTCGAGAAAAAGCGCGTTTGATGGCGCATTAAGATTTATTTCTCTTGGTTTTGAAAAAGTCTGTCAAAAGTTGCGCGCATTCGTCGGCGCGGATACCGGATTCGACTTGCGGACGATGATGACAGGTCGGCGCCTCATAAAATTTAACCCCGTTGACAACGGCTCCGCCTTTTTCATCTTCGGCACCGAAATAAAGGGTATTGATGCGGGCAAAAGAGATGGCCGCGGCACACATGGTACACGGTTCGAGCGTCACATAAATATCGGCATCCCATAAACGCGTGGTCTGCAGTTTGGCCCAGGCCTGACGAATGGATAAAATCTCGGCGTGTGAAGTAGCATCGCCGTTATGGGCGCTTTGGTTGCAGGCTTGTGCCAAGATTTCACCGCTTTCTCTATCAACCACCACGGCGCCGACCGGCACTTCATCTGCCGTTGCCGCCTGACGGGCCAACTCAAGCGCTATTTGCATATATTGTTCTTTAGTCATAATTCATCTTTTCTTCATCTTTACGGCATATTATATAATAAATTTGTTAAAAGGAAATAAAAATGGCGGAAAGAATAGCAAAATTTATTGCTCGCAGCGGAATATGTTCACGGCGCGAAGCCGAAGAAATCGTTTGTCAGCAACGGGTAACCGTTGACGGCAACACGGTCACAACGCCGGCCTATAACGTTGAAGGCTCGGAAGATATTCGGATAGACGGTGAAAAACTGCCGGCAATTGAGCCGACGCGCGTGTGGCTGTATTACAAACCGGTCGGTCTACTGACAACCCATAAAGATGAAAATAACCGCGCCACGGTTTTTGAGAATTTGCCGCCGACTTTGCCGCGAGTTATCAGTGTCGGACGCTTGGATATCAACTCCGAAGGCTTGTTGCTGTTAACCAACAACGGTGAACTGGCGCGTAAATTGGAATTGCCGGAAAACGGTTGGAGCCGGCGCTATAAGGTTCGTGTTCACGGGCGTTTGGATGAAAAAAAATTGGCTAAATTAGCGGAAGGTGTCTGCATCGACGGGGTGCAATACGGCGCCGTCAAAATCGAAATTGAAAGCCGCAACGGTTCCAACAGTTGGCTGATGATTACCTTAAATGAGGGCAAAAACCGTGAAATCCGCAAATTGATGAAATATGTCGGCTTGGATGTTGCGCGTTTGATACGCGTGTCTTACGGACCGTTCCAACTCGGCAGACTGAAAAAAGGTGCGGTGTCCGAAGTGCCGCAGAAAGTTTTGAAAGAACAGTTGGGGAGCAAGTTATGAGAATAGTCGCCGGACAATATCGCGGCAAAAAATTATGGGCGCCGGAAGGCAAAGATGTGCGTCCGACTTCGGAGCGTACCCGAGAGGCCGTTTTCAACATTTTATATTCACATACGGACGGCAATTACGGTTCATGGGATATGGCCGATATTTATGCCGGTACCGGGGCGTTCGGTTTTGAGGCCTTATCGCGCGGTTTTAACAGCGTTACCTTTGTGGATATTGATGTTAAAAACGCCCAAAGAAATGCCAAGCTTTTTCCCAAAGAAGGGGATAAACTGACCTTTATTCAAGCCGATGCCACGCAGTTGCCGCGACCGCGCAAACAATATCATTTGGTGTTTACGGATGCACCGTATGCTTTGGGGTTGACAGAAAAAACCTTACAGCAATTATTGCTTAAAAACTGGCTTTGCGACGGTGCACTTTGCATTGTTGAAGTTCGCAAAGACGAACGTTGGCCTATTCCCGGCGAATTTGAACTTTTGGATGAAAGAGTGTACGGTTTGGCGCGGGTGCTGTTTTTAAGAAAAAAATAGCGCGTCATTTTTTTGTCAAAACAGTTGAATTTTGATTTTTTCTATGTTATAGTAACAGCAAGTTTGATGCGTATGGAGGAAAGCTTATGAGTAACGTTGTGTATGCCGAAAATGATTCTTTGACATTGCTGGCGCCAAGTAATAATCCTGAAAAGTTGCAGGAGACCTTTGCGGAAGAAATCAAAAAGCGAAGAGAAATCGCGCAGAAATGCTCGGAAGATAGTTTTACCATCAAAACGACTCTCAATGAGCTGAAAAAGGGCTTCAAAGATCATCCTGACTTTTATGAAGAAGCTTCCAAATTGGAAAAAATGTCGGTTGAGGAACTGAAGGCTTATAATGAGGAACAGCGCCAATTCAGAAAAGAAAACCGGAAGCAAAATAAAGAAGCCGGAGAAACAGAGGATAATTTGCAGGCCTATGCCGAGCAATTGTTGTTGCAGACCGAAAACAAAAAAGAACTGGCAGATGCTAATCACGAAGCGGCCGCTTTGGAAAAATATGCCGAATTGTCGCGCAATTACGGTGATGATTTTTCATATTTGTATCAGTTACAGCAAAATGTTGAGACGCGTGAACGCTTTGCCGATGATGACGAAAAAGGTGAAATCCGCAGTGTCAAAGTAAAATTCAACGTGATTGATATGCCGGCCAACAGCGGTATTATCGCGCAAGCCGAAAAGTTGCGCCAAGATGCTCTCGGCGGTGTTTCATCTACCTTGGCCTTAGATGTTGAAATAGATGGCGGCGTGCCGTTTACCTTGTCCGTCAAGCCTTTTGATGAGCAAGCCAACGAAACGCAGAAAAAAATGCAGCTTTCTTTCAGCGAAGCGGCTATTCAACAGCTGACGTCCGGTCCGGAAGAAGAAAATAAAGCAAAAATTGAGAGAATTTTCAAGTTCTGTGCCGATAACGGTATTTCCACATCAGATATGTCGCTACCGACTGATCGGGACGGTAATGTTCAGGTAGATGAAAAGTTGCATGATTTGATGTCGCAAGTACGCGAAAAAATCAATGAGGAAAACGCCAAAGCCGAACGAGAAGCTGATCAGCGCCGCGAAGAGGAAATGCGCAGTCAAGGTTTAATCAGAGAACCTGATGATGAATTATTGCCGACAAAAGATGAGATTGCCGGTGCCACAATTGAGAATGTCGGAGATGATGTTCCTTTCGCTGAAAATGTGCTTGATGCGGACAATACAGGAAAAAGTAAGGATAAGTCAAAAAAAAATGCTGAATTTCAGCAAGAAAATGAGCCGCAGGCAGCGTCCCTGACTGAAGATGAACAACAAAACGATTTAGGTCGGACACCACCGCCTGCACCGAGAACACCGGCGCCGGCAAGACCTGCTCCTACGAGTACTCAGAATGTCGAAGAATTGATGGATGACATGATGATCAATGATATTGGCCGTATTGAGGATAAATCATTTTTCAAACGTCGCCAAGGTGATTGGAATGTCTATATCATTTATGATCATGATGTGAAGCACAACAAGCCGGTTGAGCAGGATAAAGACGGTAATATTAAGTATAATTATGCCGTGAAAATCTTTTTCAAGGTTGACAGTAACGGGGTGTTACATCTCAGTTATCGTACCCCGAACGGTAAAAAGCTTGATCCGCTTTATTCCGATGCCGTTGCCGGCAAGCTGAAAGATATGAAAATAACCCATTTCAGAATTCCGAAGGGATGGCGTAACGATGACGTTGCCACATGGCGTAAATCTTTGGCTGAAAAGGGGATTGTGCCGACGGGCATCAGTTTGAACCGTTCCAAGGTAGAGGGTATGTTGGAAGCGGCAAAAAAGAAGTTATCTACCGAAGAATACAACAAATATAAATATCGTCTCGGTATGCAGATGTTGCGTTATAATCGCCAAAAAGGCAAGCGGCCGGATCCGTCCGAGCAGGGCTTCATCGACGGCTTGATTGCCTCGCATGATTACGGCGCCTTTATGAACGGTTACAGTGACTGTTTAAAAAGCAAAATTCGTCGCAATTTGCGCACGGCAAGCGGTGATTTCAATGCCGTTGATAAAATCGCCAATTATCGAGCTTTACGCCGTTTGTATGATGCTTATAAAGAAAGTCTCGGCAATGCCAATATTATGGCATCCACGGTTTTGACACCGGCGGAAAAAGCCATTCTCAGACGACCTGAAAATGCGGATTTATTATGCAATGTCCGTGAGTTAAGACCGGATCAAATCGGTAAATTGTTTGATATTTTACAAGAGCAAAGCAAACATGAAGTTGAGCAAAAACTTGATACGGCATTGGAAAGATTGTATAATCCGCCGGCAGGCCGCCGTCGTGATACCAGACCGGCACGTACCATCATCAACCAAGTGTTGACGGATGAAAAAGATATGTGTAAAGACGTGTTTGAGGAACTGGTTGCCAACGGTCAGGATGAGTTGAAGTTGGTTGAAACGGTCGGTACAATGTCTTATGACTACGAAAGCAGACATCCGGCTCCGACAACCACGCGTACCGCGACCAAGACCAATATTCCGCCGGCGCCGCAAATCGGTAACGAAAGAACACAACCGGATGCGGGAACGGCTAAGACGCCGATACCGGATACCGCCAGAGCATCGACCGTGCATACGGGGAGAACGCCGCAGACCACGGGAACAACAGTCCCGCCGATAACCAAGAGCGGTAAAACGTTTGAAATGTAAAACAAAAGAAGGTCGGCACATCAGCCGACTTTCTTTTTATTTTGTTTATAGAATGATGATTTTCTTTGTCATTTGGCAATTTTCATATTATAAAACGGGAACAAAGAACGTTTTTATTGAGGCTGTCCGTTCACATGAAAAAATGTAACAGATACATCATGTTACATAAAAAAACTCGGGAAAAACTTAAAAGAACAGACGGTCAACGGGAGGATTAAATGTTAAAAATCGCTTATCAGGGTGTACCGGGGGCATACTCGCACATTGCTTGTCAAAAACTGTTTCCGGAACAGGAGTATGTGGCTTGCGACAGCTTTGAAATTGCGATGGAGTTGGTTAAAAACGGTACGGTTGATAAGGCGGTGATACCGGTTGAAAATTCCAATGCCGGCCGCGTTTCGGATGTGCATTTTCTGTTGCCGGAAGCCGGATTGCACATTGTCGGAGAGTATTTTATGCGCATCGAACACCAGCTTTTGGCTGTCAAAGGTGCCAAAATAGGCGATATTGTCAGCGCTTCTTCACATCCGCAAGCGTTGGCGCAATGCAGCGATTTTTTGAAAGCCCATAACATTAAAGCCGTTTCGCGTATTGATACGGCTAAATCCTGTGAAAAAATTGTTTTGGAACAAGATAAAACAAAGGCTGCCATTGCCTCTAAACTGGCGGCGGAAATTTACGGTTTGGATATTTTGGCAGCCAATATCGAAAATGCCCGCAACAACACCACGCGTTTTTTGATTATGCAGAAAGATGCCGATATTCCGGCTTATGATGGTGACAGATATATCACATCGATAGTGTTTATTACCAAACACATTCCGGCGGCTTTGTATAAAGTGTTGGGTGGTTTTGCCACCAATGGCATCAATATTTCGAAATTGGAAAGTTATTTGTTGAACGGGAAATTCTTTTCTGCCCAGTTTTATATTGAAGTTGAACAGCATGCCGAATCAAAGGCATTGCAATATGCGCTGGCCGAATTAAAGTTTTTCTCGGAAGAATACAGAATTTTAGGCTGTTACAAGGCTCATACATATCGTCAATTTGGTAGTGGAAGTGTCGAATGAAATTTACCGGATATGAAACGTTAGAAAATTTTGTGCGTGAAAATCTGTTTTCGGATTGTATCGAAATGCAGGAAATTTATACCGGCGGCAGTTCATTTAATTTTAAGGTAAAGACGGGAACGGGGGAATATTTATTAAAGCTTACCGGTAACGAGATGGAATATCGCAAATTAAGCTTATTTGTTCCTCTGTTTTATCCGCTTTATCCGCTTAAACAGCAAAAATTTCATGAATATTATCTGATGGCTATGCCGTTTATTCACGGCAGAAGTTTGCGCTATGGCGATGTAAATGCCAAACTTATGGCACAATTGGCTCAATCATATCGGCACCTTGAAGATATCGCCTCAAATCCGGAATATATTTTACCGCAGCAACATCTCAAGACATTGTTTGAGAACGCGGAAACACTTGTCAAGCAGGAAAAGGGTGTTTTGGGGTGGTTTTTGCGCCGTTTTATGACCGGAATAAAACGTCATACGGTCGATATTGATAACAAAAATCAAGTTATTCACGGCGATTTGAGCGTCAATAATATTCTGGTTGATCAAAACGGACAGCCTTATATTCTGGACTTTGAAAGCGTACGATACGGTAAATCCGTGGAAGATGTGGCCGCATTAATGCTGCAACTGAGCGGTTTTCGAGGTCTGACAGGTTGTCTGTATAAATTTGCCCATCTCAGAAAAATGGTCGACAACGAACACCGATTCTCGCCCCAAGAGTGGTTATACGGTGTGCAATTCTTTTATCTGAAGCGTCTTTGTCGGCGCTGTCGCCAAACAGGGAAAAATTCTAAAAAACAAAATTTCAGAAAGAGTATCTGTTTTATGATGAGCTTGATGAGATATTTTCAGATTGAGAAATACCTGACCGATTGATTTACTTAAATTCAATAGTCTTGCGTTGCGGATTATAGGCGATGGAAAGTTCGCCGCGGCAAAGCTGTTCGGCATATTGACCAAAGACTTCATAGCGCCAATTCTGCAAAGATAGTGTTTTTTGCGGTTGATTGCCGGCTATAAAAGCCAAATCTTCATCTGAGGCAATCACTTTTGCCACTACGCCGATTTCCTGACTGCGGATTTTCAGTAACAGCTTCAAAATTTCAATCAGACTTTGTTCCTTACTCGGGGTACGCGCGTGCTGTTTGCGATCGGCACGGCAGATTTCAATCGGCATCGGGTTTTGTCTGGCTGTATTGAGAACGTCGATAATTTCCGCGCCGAGTTTACCTTTGATAACATCGGCTTTCAAATTGCGGACGTTCTTCAGTTCTTCCGTCGATTTCGGAAAAGTGCTGGCTAAATTCAGCAGCGTTTCATCTTTTAAAATGCCCGAACGCGGCGTATTATATTTTTGGGCGCGCAGCTCGCGCCATTCGGCCAGATGTTTGAGTGCCGACAAAAACAGCGGCGAATGAATGTTATGTTTAATACGATGCCAAGCTTCCGCCGGTTCAATGTGATAACAACTCTCATTGCATAAGTTTTCGATTTCTTCTTTAATCCAGTCCGTTCGATGGTTCTCCTGCATATAGTTTTGCAAATATTTATAGCAATCGACCAGATAGGTCACATCACCTGCCGCATATTGCAACTGATCTTCTTCAAGCGGGCGATGGCTCCAATCCGTCAAACGGCAGGATTTATCCAGTTCCACATGCGTAATTTCGCGCACCAAATTGCCGTATCCGATGTTTTCGGAAAAACCGCAGACCATGGCGGCAATTTGGGTATCAAAAACATTCTGCGGAATTTTACCGCTTAAATTGTAGAAGATTTCGATATCTTGTCGGCCTGCATGAAACACTTTGACAATATCGGGATTCTGCAAAACGGCAAAAAACGGCGACAAGTCAATATCGGCTAACGGATCAATAATGGCCGCATCGTCATTATATGCCACTTGCAACAGGCACAATTTCGGATAATATGTGTGTTCGCGAATAAATTCCGAATCAACAGTTATAAAATCTTGTTTTTGCAAAATATCGCAAAATTTTTGCAGTTCTTCATCGGTATCAATTAAGCGCATTTTCATCTCCGCATCAAAAATAGCACAGATTGCTTAATATTTTTTTAATTTGTAGTTGATTTTATCGTAATTTGGCATTAGAACAGATGAAGTTATAACTGATAAAGAGGAACTTATGAACGAATACAGAACACATACATGCGGGCAGTTGCGCGCCGCAGATGTCGGTCAATCGGTCAGACTCGCCGGCTGGATACATCGTAAACGTAATTTGGGCAATTTATGCTTTGTCGATTTGCGAGATCATTACGGGATCACGCAGTGTGTGTTTGACAGTTCGTCTGCATTGTTCGAACAAATTGAAAATTTAAGAGTTGAGAGCGTTGTCGGCTTTGACGGTACGGTGGTTGCCCGCGAAAGCGTCAACCCGAATATGCCGACCGGTGATATTGAAATCAAGGTGGAGAAGGTAACTGTTTATTCCGAGGCCGATGTTTTGCCGGTTCAAGTGTTCGGTGAAGGCAACGAGCCGGAAGAGTTGCGTCTGAAATATCGTTTTTTGGATTTGCGTCGTGAGCGCATTCACAGCAACATGATGTTGCGCTCAAAAGTGATTGCCGAGATGCGTCGATTAATGACAGAGCAGGGCTTTACGGAATATCAAACGCCGATTTTGACGGCGTCCTCGCCGGAAGGCGCCCGCGACTTTTTGGTGCCGTCGCGTTTAAATCCGGGCAAGTTTTATGCTTTGCCGCAAGCGCCGCAACAGTTCAAACAGTTGTTGATGGTTTCAGGTTTTGACCGTTATTTCCAAATTGCACCGTGCTTCCGCGATGAAGATCCGCGTGCCGATCGGTCGCCGGGTGAATTTTATCAGCTTGATATGGAAATGTCTTTTGTCACCCAAGAAGATGTGTTTAAGGTGATTGAACACACCATGGGGACGATTTTTACCGAATTTGCCAACGGGAAAACGGTTGATAAAGCACCGTTTATCCATATTCCGTTCCGCGAAGCCATGTTGAAATACGGCAGTGATAAGCCGGATTTGCGTAATCCGTTGGAAATTGCCGATGCCACGGGATTCTTCAATAATTCCGGTTTCGGCGTTTATGATGCCAAGGCGGCAAACGGCGAACAAATCCGCGCGATTAAAGTGCCGGGTGCCGGTGCCAAGCCGCGCTCTTTCTTTGATAAGTTTGATGCTTATGCCAAAGAGCAGGAAATGGGCGGCATGGCTTATGTAGCCTTTGCCGATGGTACAGCCAAAGGCATTGCCAAGTTCTTCAGCGAAGAAAAACTGGCTGAATTGAAAAGCAAATTCGGTGCCGGCGATGGCGATGCGGTGTTCTTTATGGGCGGACCGGCCAAAAAAATCAACAAGTTTGCCGGTGTTGTCCGCAATATGCTCGGCAAAGCGATGGATTTGTTTGATAATAATGCTTTCAAACTTTGTTGGGTGGTTGATTTTCCGTTCTATGAAGAAAATGAAGAAACCGGTGCAGTGGAATTTTCTCACAATCCGTTCTCAATGCCGCAGGGTGGCTTAGAGGCCTTAAATAATCAGAACCCGCTTGATATTTTGGCATATCAATTCGACTTGGTGTGCAACGGCGTGGAATTGGCTTCGGGCGCGGTTCGCAACCACGTTCCGGAAGTGATGTATCGTGCCTTTGAAATTGCCGGTTATGACCGTTCGGTGGTTGATAATAAGTTTGGCGGAATGATCAGCGCATTCAAATACGGCGCACCGCCACACGCCGGCTGTGCACCGGGTATTGACCGTACGGTCATGTTGCTGTTGGATGAGCCGATTATCCGAGATGTTATTCTGTTCCCGTTAAACGGCAGAGCGCAAGATTTGATGATGCAGGCACCGAACACGGTAACCAAAGAACAGTTGGAAGAATTGCATATTGCGCTGAAACTGTAAGAAGAAAACGGCCGTACCGATGAGGGGCGGTCGTTTCCTTTTGAAAATTCTTGCAAAAAAAGAAAAAGATATTAAAATCCTAAGCAGAAAAAGGGAGAAAAATATGAAAATAAGTGGTTTAATTTTTGCAGTTGCATTATTGAGTGCCGTTCAAGCCAAGGCGTCGGTACGCGAATTGATTGAAAGCGTTAAACAAAATAATTTGCCGGGGGTTTTGGAATTGTTGGATAACGGCGAAAATGTTAATGCCGCCAATGAGCAGGGTAATACGGCTCTACACTATGCCGTGGCAACGGACAACGCCGATATCACGCAGGTTTTGTTGGCATACGGTGCTAATTTGGAAGCAGCCAACAGCAAGGGCTGGACACCGTTGAGCATTGCCGAGAAAAAACAGCTGAAAAATGTGACACCGATTATTGCCAAAGCGTTGGAAGAGCGCAAAGAAGCAGCATTAATTAAAGAAAAATTAGAGCAAACAAAAGCCACTGCCGCCACAGCACAGCAAAATGCCAAAGCGGCGGTAGCCCAAGCTCAGCAAAAAGTTGAGGAGCCGATTGTAGCCGCTCAGAAACAAGCTGAAAATGCCGCAATCGAAGTTCAGAAAAGGGCTGATGCGGCAGTTGCAAACGCTCAGAAACAAGCAGCCACAGCTACCGCAAACACGCAGGAAAAGGTCGGAAGTACCGCGGCTAAAGTACAAGAATTAGCCAAACAAAACGTTTTGAATTTGCAAGAAAATACCGACAAATCCGCTCAAAAAGTTGTGGTTACAAAAGAAGATAACAAAGTCGTGGTTGAAACCGTCAAAACGCCGGCTACCGAACCGATCAAATCGCAAGCACCGGTAAAGCCGACAGTAACGGCCGCCAAAAAGCCGGCAGTAGCAGCTGCCAAAAAGCAGATGGCAGTCGCCAAACCGCAAAAACCGGTTTTGATTAAATCAACCATCAATGATAAAATTTATGCCGGTGATGAAGAAATTGTTTATTGCTTGAACTACCTCGGTCATGGTGAAAATGCAAGTATGTTGCACGGTTCCGGTTTCTTTGCGGCTTCTGCCGGTATTTCGGAAAACAGATACCACCAGATCACTGACGCTGTCGCCGCATTCTTAGGCAAAGCGACATCTGCTGAATTGGCAGCACAAAACAAAGTGTGCGGTCAGGTTATTACGCCGAAGAATAAGGATAAGCAAAATCAAATTATTCGCAGTATCAACCGTGCTATCGGTATGTAATGTTATAAAGTAAGCTGTCGTTATTATAGTCATTTTTTCTGAAAAGTGATATAAAACGAAAAGCCCCGTTGTTTCTGGAACAACGGGGCTTTTGAAAAGACTAGAACCTGAAATCACGCTCATTGTTTTTGCGAATGCGCTCAAGCCATTCTTTGGTTTTTGCGCGGATTTTCGGACTGAGGGTTTCGAGTTCGCGATCAATAACATCCTGCCCAATGCGTTTGGTATCTGCAGAGGCATAGTCTGTCAAATATTCCTCTAAGTTCAGCAAGGCGTTCGGGTGGCAGAAGTTGTGGATAGCCTTCTTTTTGCACAGCTCCATAAAGCGATCTCCGGTGCGACCGGCGCGGTAGCAAGCCGTGCAGAAACTCGGGATATAGCCGAGCTTAATCAGCCAATTCACAACCTCATCAAGCGATCGATTGTCAATCACATCAAACTGTTCCGAGTTATTGCTCTCTTCCGGATTAGCGTAGCCGCCGACAGAGGTTTTAGAACCGCCGGAAAGCTGCGATACACCGATTTGCAAAACTCTCTCACGCGTCTTTTGACTTTCGCGGGTAGAGATAATCATGCCGGTATAAGGCACGGCAATACGGATACAAGCCACAATCTTTGCGAAGATGTCATCATTGATGCAATCCTTAAAGTCTGACGTGTCGATATCATCGGCAGGGCGCAGGCGCGGCACACTGATGGTATGAGGGCCGACTCCGTGGACGGCTTCGAGATGTTCGGCGTGCATCAACAATCCCGCAAACTCGTAACGGTATGTTGAAAGACCGAACAAAACACCGATACCGACATCGTCGATACCACCATCCATGGCGCGATCCATGGCTTCGGTATGCCAAGCGTAGTCATGCTTCGGACCACGCGGATGCAGAACTTCATAACTCTGACGGTTGTAGGTTTCTTGGAACAAAATGTATGTTCCGATAC
Organism: Alphaproteobacteria bacterium; assembly: GCA_017960745.1. GTDB lineage: Bacteria > Pseudomonadota > Alphaproteobacteria > RF32 > CAG-239 > RUG410. The sequence continues at coordinate 12,270 of JAGCYN010000130.1, forward strand.
CGGCATCCTTTAAGCGGCGATAGTTCTCCACGGTAGTGGCAGCGATATTCACGTTGACACGGCGAATTGAACCGTTTTTGTGGTGAATGGAATAGATTGTTTTCAAACTTTCCAACACATACTCCAACGGGTTGTTCACCGGATCTTCACCGAGCTCAATTGCCAAGCGTTTATGCCCCATATCTTGAAGGGCAATCACTTCCTGGCGAATTTCATCCTGCGTCATTTTGCGGCGGGCAATATGCTTGTTCTTAATGTGATAAGGGCAATACACGCAGCTGTTGACACAGTAATTAGAGAGGTAAAGCGGTGCAAATAACACCATGCGGTTACCATAGTAGTTCAGCTTGATTCTGCGAGCCAAAGCGAATATTTTCTGATTGATTTCCGGAACTTCGCAGGCCAACAAAACGGAAGCTTCACGATGCGTTAATCCTTGTTCGGCTTCTGCTTTAGCCAGAATTTGGCGCAGCATCGGCAGGTCATTCTTGTGCTTATCGGCAAAACTGAGTGTGTCGATAATTTCCTCGTGGCTGATAAATTCGTCAGCGACACGGGATTTGGGATTGAAATTCTTCATAATATATAGTGTTTAAAAATTGCTAGAAAAATAAAAAAACGTGTTCAGTATGTAACACGTTTTTTTTGTTTTTGCAAGAGATAAGATGAAATTACTTTGCGCTGTCGGAATTGTCCTCACCCAACAGAGCACTCAGATCAACTTCATCGTAATCTTCTTGATTATCTGTGTTTCCCATAGCAGGCGCATCATCGTGCATAATATCCAATGATGCAAGGTCAGACGCCAACTGGTCATTAAAAATTTTATTTAAGTTCTGACGCATATCGCTGTCGTCCGTTGGTTGTTCGGCCGTTTGAGTTTGAAGGGCATCAGTGTTGTCAAAATCTGCCGGTGCATCCAAATCAATCGGTGTGCTGAAGTCAACCGGTGTATCCAAGTCAACCGGCGCCCCGAACGGATTAGTAGCTTCAAAACTCGGAATTTCCGGCGCCTCAACAATATTTTCCGCTTCTATCGGTGTGCCGAACGGGTCATCTGATGCCAATTCATTAGGATTGATGTCACTGGCCAAGTCCGGCAAATCCTGTGTTAAATTTTCTTCGGTTGGTGTTCCGAAAGGGGTGTCGGAGCTATATTCCGAAGGATCGGTGCCGGGATCAACCGGAACGGCACTGAGGGCTGAATGTTCCACCTGAACCCCGAAAGGATTATCAGCTTGCAGCATTTGTTCGCTTTCGGTTGCCTGATTATCATAAGATTCACTTGTTTGTTCTTCAACAACCGGCTCCGGTTCCGGCTCAAAGGCTTCTTCAACAACCGGCTCCGGTTCCGGCTCAAAGGCTTCTTCAACAACCGGCTCTGGTTCCGGCTCGAAAGTCTCTTCAACAATCGGTTCCGGTTCTTCAAAATCGGCTACCGGAGAACGATTATCAGCCGGTGCTTCCTCTTCTTCCTGATAAGACCAAGCGTCAATCGCTTCCTGAATGGCGTTCAGCTGTGTCAGAATATCGGACTGCCGTTGTTTAATATCATTGACTTCGTCTTTCAAACTGTCGATATCATGCGCGGTTTGTCGTTGTGCCAGCTCAATACCGTCATTAATATTACTGATTTTTTCCGCAATCGGTGCCAAATCAACAATCGGTTCCGACTGTCGTGACACGGTATCACGCAATTGTGACAGGGTTTGCAGGGTATGTTCGCTTAAATTATTAAGGCTGTCTTCCATAGAATTAAGCCGATTGGTTAAAGGAGATAAATCGGTTTCTGCACCGCGATTGCCGTCTTTTAATGAATTTAATGTGGCTGTAATTTCAGCGGCAATCATATCCAAACTGTTGGAGAACGACGACAATTTATCATTCTTTGCCGAGCTGATATTTTGCAACTGATCAATCCGGTCATTTAATTGTTGAATTCCCAAATTTAAGGTTTTATTGGTATCCGAACCGGACGAATTTAACTGCTCCAGCAACAGAGAAAGTTTACCGTTCAACGTGGCATCTTCACTGGATATGTTGGTATTGTTAAATTGTTTCAGTTTATCGGTAATGAGTTTGATGGCTGCTTCGTTTTTATTTTTAGAAAGCATTCCTTCGGCCCCGACCGATAAAAGGGCAAAGACTACCGCCGCCAACACAAATAAAATCAGCGAAATTTTACCGGCGTTCAAAAACGGTAATTGAGGGGAAACTTGCGGGCTGATAAATGTATAATAAACAAAAGCACAAAACAGTGCAGACAGTAAAATAATGCCCAAAAGTTTGATTAAAGCAATCACAAATTTCATCAGTTTTCTCCCGATATCATGATAATATAGTCGCCAGTATAATATTCTTTTCATAAAATGCAACAGCTTCCGCAGGTTATCCGCAATAGAATAACACAAAAAAATGTTGAAAAAA
>JAGCYN010000131.1 GCA_017960745.1 Alphaproteobacteria bacterium
ACCGCTTCTGAATGAGGAATATCAGATGATGTACGGCTACAAACCGAAGTCGGATGATAAAGAATACATCAAATACTGCGACAGCGTTGAGGCTCAGCGCAAAGCGGCAAATCCGAACAAGGATATGAAAGAATTCCTGACAGAACGCCGTCAGAGACTTGATGGTATCTTACGCGCTAATTTCAGTTCGTATGTTCAAGCTCACGGCTATATCAAACCGGGAACCCAAAAGAAGTTGCGCGATGTTTCTTACATCAAAACACCTGGTGAAGAAAACGCAATGCGTGCGATGATTCAAGATGAGAGCAAATTTGTCGCGGCGAATGCGGTTATGATCGGTCATGCCCGTGAAGAGTTCTGGAAGAACAAGCAAGGCGGCGTCAAGGACGGCAAGCCGATGGATTTCAACACCTTTACGGATATAACCAGAGAGTTCTTGGTGGCCTCGTCTGCTCTGACCGAGAAAAAGGAAGGAAAAGAGACGAAGCCGGGCTTGGATACAACCCGCGATACCTCCAAGGGGTACGCCAGAAGATTGGGCGATGATAAGCATAAACCGACAGGAAGAGGTTATTACGAATAATCGTCCCGTTCAACAACAAAAAAGCCATCCGCAAGGGTGGCTTTTTGCTGTTTTCAGAAACGAATATTATTGATGCAGATTTTTGATGACGGATATTTTTTATAAATAAAAAACACGTCAGTTCCGCTGATGATAATACAATAATGCTTTCCAATCCGCCAGCGCCAACAGATTCGACTCTGCAAATATCGCGTCATTTGATACATGAAGTTATAAAACATGTTTCATCTCTTTATAGAAAAAATATAATTTAGTCAACTAAAAAGTGTTTATGGCATAAAAAAACATCCCTGACGATAATCAGGGATGTTTATGGACATTTGGTTAGTACATACCGCCCATGCCGCCAGGGTTAGCACCCTCGCCGCAGTGACACTCCTTTTCAGGAATTTCGGCAACCATGGCTTCGGTTGTAATTAACAAACCGCCGACGGAAGCCGCATCTTGCAAAGCCGTGCGAACAACTTCGGTCGGATCGACAATACCGTTTTTCAGCATATCGACGAACTCGCCGGTTTGAGCGTTATAACCGAAATTGGTGTCTTTGCTTTCAAGCAACTTACCGGCAATAACCGCACCGTCAACACCGGCATTTTCGGCAATTTGACGCAACGGCGCCTGTAACGCTTTACGAATAATGTCAATACCGACATTCTGGTCCTGATTGTCAGATTTAACGCTTTCAAGAGCCTTAGTGGCATACAACAAAGCAGCGCCGCCACCGGCCACAATACCTTCACGAACGGCCGCTCTGGTTGCATGCAAAGCATCATCGATACGGTCTTTCTTTTCTTTAACTTCAACTTCGGAAGCGCCGCCGACTTTAATCACGGCCACACCGCCGGAAATTTTACCCAAGCGTTCCTGCAATTTTTCACGGTCATAATCCGAGGTGGTTTGCGAAATTTCCTGACGAATTTGCGCCGCTCTGCCGGCAATGGCTTCTTTATCGCCGGCGCCGTCGATAATTGTGGTATCATCTTTGGTGATTTCAATGCGCTTTGCGGAACCGAGCATATCAAGCGTAACGTTCTCAATCTTCATACCGAGTTCATCGGAAATCACCTGACCGCCGGTCAAAGTGGCAATATCCTGCAACATGGCTTTACGTCTGTCGCCAAAGCCCGGCGCTTTAACCGCACAAACTTTCAAGCCGCCGCGAATACGGTTGACAACCAGCGTTGCCAATGCTTCGCCTTCAATATCCTCGGCAATAATCACCAACGGACGACCGGATTGTACCACCGCTTCCAAAATAGAAATCATCGGTTGCAGATTCGAAATTTTCTTGTCGTAAAGCAAGATGAACGGGCTGTCAAATTCGCAGTTCATCTTTTCCGGATTGGTAACGAAATACGGCGACAGATAGCCGCGGTCAAACTGCATACCTTCAACCACATCCAACTCGGTTTCCAAACCTTTGGCATCTTCAACGGTAATTACACCGTCGTTGCCAACCTTTTCCATCGCTTTGGCCAAATATTCACCGATGGTTGTATCGCCGTTGGCGGAAATGGTACCGACCTGCGCAATTTCAGCGGAAGATTGAACCGCTTTGGAGCGTGATTTAACATCGGCCACAACTTTTTCAACGGCCATATCAATACCGCGTTTCACATCTTGCGGATTCATACCGGCAGCAACGGCCTTGCAACCTTCTCTGATGATGCATTCGGCCAAAACGGTAGCGGTAGTTGTGCCGTCACCGGCTTTATCAGCGGTTTTCTGCGCCACTTCTTTAATCAGTTGCGCACCCATATTTTCAAATTTGTCGGCCAAAACGATTTCTTTGGCAACCGAAACGCCGTCTTTGGTTAATTTCGGGGCGCCGTACGATTTTTCCAACATAACATTGCGACCTTTCGGACCTAATGTTACTTTAACGGTTTTGGCTAAGGTTTCCACACCCTTGAGCATTTTGCTGCGGGCTTCAGTTCCAAAAGTAATTTCCTTTGCTGGCATTTTTTTATCCTTTAACTATTCAATAACTGCTAAAATGTCTGATTCTTTAACGATTAAACGGGATTCGCCGTTTATTTTAATCTCTGTTCCGGCCCATTTACCGAACAAAACCCGGTCGCCGGTCTTAACCGACATCGGCACGATTTTACCATCTTCGGCGCGGAAGCCGTTTCCGACTGCCTCAACAACACCTTCCGAAGGTTTTTCCTTTGCCGTATCCGGAATAATAATGCCGCCGGCCGTTTTGGTTTCTTCGTCAACACGTCTGATTAAGACTTTGTCATGTAACGGTTTAATATTCATTTTTTAACTCCTAATCGTAAAATTTATCTAACTGATAGTTTAGTTAGTGTCGCAAATTTTCAAAGTCAATAGGAGATGAAAATTTTTTAAATGCTGAGCATTAAAATGCAGAAAATAAAGGTGGCGTAAACAATTGCCGGGCCGAACGGACCGATTTTGCGACGGTTAAACAAACAACTTAAGCCAAAAATAATGCACGAGCCTAGCAACACAAAAGCAATGTTGATGATGCCGAGCCATGCGCCGATAGCACATAACAGCTTAATATCGCCGCCGCCGAACGCATCCGGGTGTTTCCACACAATGGCCAAACTGGCCACCACCGGCATCATATAGCCGACAACGGCGCCAAAAGCGCTGTTTTGCACCACACTCAGCAACTGTTCATCGGCCGTTAGCAACCAATCGCCGCCCAATGAGGCATATATAAAGCCCAAAATAAGCAACGGCAGGGTTAAAATATCCGGCAACAGCATGAAACGCTTATCAATTTCCACCAACAACAGTAAAATCCATAAAAAAGCAATATAAAGATAAAGGTATTGATGGTTGAAACAGCTGTAAAATATATAAGTCAGCGCTGCCGTGGAAATTCCCCAACCGACACTGCGCATTAAATAGCGGCTGAACAACTTCATATATTTCGGATTATTTTTAAGTTTTTTCCACGGCATATAATGGGTCGGAACAAAAATTTTGAGCAAGACATAGCCCATGGTATACGAAATCAGTTTACCGATTTTGCGCGCCAAATACGGGATTAAACAGCCGAACAAAAAACCATAAATAACAAAAGACATTGCAATTTCCTCCGAATGTTACCATTTTAATCCCGAAAAAATAAAAAATCATTAAAAAAGATTGCTGCGATTTGTGCATAAAAAATACTTGCGTTTCAAAAAATTTTGTTGTACAAAGCACTTACTTTCGGCACCCCTGGAGGCCGGAAGGGTTTGTAATTTTTTATAAGGATATATAAAATGACAGAATATACTTTTAATGCTAAAAAGCGTGAAAAAGCAGGTAAGGGGGCAGCTCGTGCTTGTCGTCGTGAGGGTCGCGTTCCTGCAGTTATTTACGGTGGAAAGAAAGACGCCGTGTTGATCAGCTTGGATCCGGTTGAGTTGGAAAAAGCTTTGAATTTGAGCGATTTCTATGCTTCAGACGTAACCGTTGATGTGGAAGGCAAAAAGGCAAAGGTTGTTTGCCAGGATGTTCAATTCCATCCGGTTTCCGATAAGCCTATTCACGTTGATTTTATGCGTAAATAAGAGGCGACAATGTTTTTGGTGGTTGGCCTCGGTAATCCCGGTGCGGAATATGCGGCTACCCGCCATAATGTCGGATTTATGGCGGCAGATGAGATTCATCGCCGCTATAATTTTTCGGCTTTTCGCAGCAAGTTTGACGGCTTGATTGCCGAAGGACAAATTGCCGGCGAAAAAGTCTATTTGTTAAAGCCGCAGACCTTTATGAACCTTTCCGGTAACAGCGTGGTCAAAGCGGCTTCTTTTTATAAAATTCTGCCTGAAAACATTATTGTTATTCATGATGACATGGATTTACCGACCGATAAAATCAAAGCCAAACTCGGCGGCGGTTCCGGCGGTCATAACGGTTTAAAAAGCATCGATTCCTGCATCACCCCGAATTACAATCGTATTCGCCTCGGTATCGGGCATCCGGTTGTTAAAGACGAAACCAATGTGGTCAATCATGTGCTTTCCGGCTTTTCCAAACAAGATAAAGTCAATCTTGAAGATAATATTGACATTGTGGCCGATTTGTTGCCGGTGTTAATTCAAAAAGGAATGGCCGAATTTTGCAATCAACTCGGCTTAAAAAAACATTCCCAATCATAATACAGATTATCTGATGCCTTTATTCATCGGGTCGAAGTAAAGTCTTAAGGTGCTCCAAACATCGTACTTGTCGGCATATTTCACACCAAACACTTCCTTAAAGGCTTGCTGGGTGGCAATAACTGCCCGTTGCGCGCTTTCTGCCACCGAACGGTACGCCGGATCGCTGTTGAACCGATTCTGGTCAACAAAGTCAATGCGCTGAATAGAACCGTCGCGCGCTAAGCTGACGCGGATTTCAACCACCATGCCTTCAATACCGATGGCGCCCGGATCCAAGTTCCAGTTTTGTCGGAGCAAGCTGGCGATGGCATCGGTTTCGGAAATAGTCAAGTCGCTGAAGTATGAGCCGTTGCTGTTGCCGCCCTCAATACCCATGTTGTTGACCGGTGTGCCGGCCTTAATCATTGCACTTTGCGTTTTTTCGCCGATATCCAGGTTCTTATTGTTATCAATTTCCTGCATTAAGCTCTTGAGCGCGTTGCTGCGAACATTGCTTTGTTCCTGTGGCTTCTTCGGCTTATTATCCTTCGGCTTCGGTTTTGGTTTCGGTTTTGGCGAAGGCTTCGGCGGTTGTTTCGGCGTTGGTTTCGGATCCGGTTTTTTTGTCGGTTCAGGTTTCTTTGCCGGGACCGGCGGTTCTAAGAAATCATCTTTAATTTCCGGCACGGCTTCCGGCTCCGGTTCCGGTGTCGGTTCAGCCTCCGGCTTAGCTTCCGGTTCCGGGGTTTGTTCCGGCTCCGGTTCAGGCTCCGCATCGGTTGTATATTGCTGTTGTTCTTTATGTTCTTCAACCGTGGCTTTACGGTCCTCTTCACCAAACTCGGCTTTGGCCGGTAAATTGGTCATTTCATCAATTCGTACCTGCGACAAATCAACGATAATCGGTGTTTGTCCCAACGTCATATCGCGATGCCCGAAAGGCAAGTCGATAATCAGCAACAGGAAAACGACCGCGTGTAAAATCAATGACTGTTTCAGGTACTTATTCATTTAATTTTATTTCTTCTTTGTCGTGTCAGCCTTGGCGTTTTGCACGCTCAAAGGTTTAGATTCCGTTTTAAGACCGACTTTTTCGTAGCCGGCTTCTTTTAACATGGCCATCAAACCGATCACTCTGCCGTAAGCCGCATCCGTATCGCCGGAAATGGTGACGGAAAGTTCGCTGTTTTCGCCTTTAATGGCGGTCAGCTTATCCAAAATTTCGTCATCGGGAATGATGTTTTTGCCAATGTAATAATTGCCCTCGGTGTCAACGCTGATGTTAACCGAAGTCACATCGCCGGTCAGCGCTTTACCGCCGACTTTCGGTAAATTTAACTGAATACCGGAAGTCATCAACGGCGCCGCCACCATAAAGACCACCAGCAAAACCATCATCACATCCATCAAATTGGTGATGTTGACATCGGCTCTGCGGCGCGATTGCCGGCGGCTGTATGAAGAGTTTTGTATCAACGCCATCTTTATTCTCCGGCTAAATCTGCTTTCAAGGTTGTTTCATCAATTTCACGCGACAAGATGGTCGAAAATTCAACCATGAAGTTGTCCAATGTTTTGGCGTAACGGTCAATGGCCGAAGTGATGGTGTTATAGGCCACCACCGCCGGAATAGCGGCAATCAGACCGAATGCCGTGGTGAACAAGGCCTCGGCAATACCCGGTGCCATGGAAGACAACGAGTTGCTTTGGGTAATGGCGATGGCATTAAAGCTGTTAATGATACCCCAAACCGTACCGAACAAACCGATTAACGGGGCGACCGAACCGGTGGTTGCCAAGAAGCCCAAATGCGTATCCAAACCTTCCAATTCCTTATCGATGGAAACGCTCATGGCTTTTTCAATACGCTGTTGTAACGAAACACCGCGGATACTACGGTCGGTTTTACCTTTCATCAAAGTGTTGCGTTTCCACTCGCGCATGGCGGCCACAAAAATTGCCGACATTGGATCGCGCGGACGGTTGCCGATGGCTTCATATAATCTGTCTAAAGAACCGCCGGACCAAAAAGCTTCTTCAAATTTTTTGGATTGTCTTTTAACATTACGCAGCGTGGCAAATTTTTCCAAAATGATAGCCCACGACCAAACGGAGGCGGCAATTAAGCCGATCATAACGACCTTGGTAATGGTGTCCGAAGACCATACTAAATCCCATAAAGACAGTTGTTCGCTCGCAGTTTGTGCGACATCAGAAAGTGCTTGTGATTCCATTTTTCTAACCTTTATAAATTGCAATTTATTATGAAGTTGTTCGCAAATTAGCATAAAGTCGTTAAGATTCAATGAATTTATCGAAAATATCAGCTGTTTTTGCACATAAAAAAACTGCAGCGAACAAGAGATTTTTCTTTCTTCGGGAAGAAAAAGAAATCTTTGTTCACTGCAGTCTTATTGCTTAAAAAATCTTCTCTATTACCACTTTAGATAAATGACATAGAGAACATAAGCGAGAACAGCATAGAAAGCAGCTTGTCCTCCCCAAAAGTGATAAATCGCATACACAGCACCACCCAGAATGAGGTACCATGTAAGACGAAACTGAAAAGCCCATCTGAAGAACTTTTCGGAAAATTTGAGGATAAGAGCGATTGCTGCGATTGCTGCCAAAACTTGAAAAACAACTGTCGCTGTCATAGTTATATGAGATTTGAACGTTCAACAATTAGGGATTACAAAAGACATCCTTAATTTTGTATAACCTCAAAATCTGATGCATGAACAGCAACAAGTTTTCAAGTTAAAGCAAAAAAATAAGTAAATGTCTTCTATAATCCCTAGTAAATATCACCTATATTATAGAATATTTTTGTCATTTTTGCAATAAAAAAGCAGAAAGTCAGCGAATACAGCCGTTTTCGACTGTCAAAAAACGGGCGCTTTGGCGCAAAATCGCAAAATGTTTTTCTTCGGTGGATGTAATCCAAGCTTGCAAATTCAGCGCCATGATTTTTTCCAACAAGGCATCACGTTTTTTGTCATCCAAGTGGCTGGTGACTTCGTCCAGCAACAAAATCGGCGCAAAACCTTTATTTAAAATCTGGCACTTGGTCTGCGCCAAAATAATGCTGACCAGAAGCGCTTTCTGTTCACCGGTCGAACACAAATCGGCCGGCATATTTTTCTTTTGGAAATAAACCTTAAAATCGGAACGACTGACGCCGTCGGCGGATTCGTTGTCAAGAATGTGACGGCGTTGGGTTTTAAGCCGTTGCGCATAAAAGTCCTCCACGTCAAGGGCTGAATGCGTATCAAGCATTTGCTCAATAGTGCCGCTTAATTCCAAACGCACATTCGGAAAAATATCGTCCGGCTCATTTTCAACAAAAGTATTCAAGCGTGCAATCTGTTCGCGCCGCGCCGCCGCAATTGCCACCCCCAGCGCCGCCATATCCTGTTCCAACGATTGCAGCCAATAATGATCCTGATTGCCGGCTTTCAAAAGTTGCAACCACTGGCGATACAGATGTTCAAAATTGGCAGTTCTTTTGGCGTGTTCCAAATCAAACGCATATACCAAACGGTCAAGAAAACTGCGCCGCGGTTGCGGGCCGCCTTGAAACAAACGATCCATTTGCGGTGTCAGCCAAATCGCCGAAAGATATTTGCCGAGTTCGCTTTGCTGAGAAACTTTTTGCTGATTGATTTGCACCACGCGGCGGTCAAAAGTGTGCGTTTCACCATCTTCAATATCTTCGCGCAGTCCTTTTTGCAATGCGGTGCCGATGGTATGCGGTTCGTCATTTTTTAATATATCGGCCGCCACACTCCAGGAATCTGCCGCCAGAATATTGCTGTCTTCAATGCTGTGAATACGTTTGATATCCGCCAACTTGGCGCTGCGCAGACCGCGACCGGGGGTCAAAAAAGACAGCGCTTCCAAAATATTGGTTTTACCGGAGCCGTTTTCACCGATTAAAACAATCGGGGCAATTTCGGTTTCGAGTCGCAAATTTTTATAATTTCTGAAATCAGTTAAAGTCAGGCGCGTAACACCTGACTTTAATTGTGTAATTTGTTGTAATTTCGCGTCAACGGCAGTCAATTTTACACTCTCATCGGCATCAACACATAAATAGCGCTGGTATCGGAAGTGTCATGAATAACCGACGGCGAAGAGCTGTCGCGGAAACTGAAACGTGCCGTTTCACCCTTAAGCTCGCTTAAAATATCCAATAAATAACGGAAATTGTAACCGATTTCGAGCGATTCGCTGTCATAATTTGCTTCAATTTCTTCAATAGCACTGCCTAAATCCGGGCTGGAAGTCGTTACAATAACATGATTTTTATTGGTAATCATCTTAATGGCACGCGTTCTTTCCGCCACCACCGAAACACGGTCAACCGCTGTTGATAAAGCTTTCACGTTTAGCTCCAAAATTTTATCATTATCGGTCGGAATCACGCGTTCATAATCCGGATACGTGCCGTCAATCAACTTAGAGGCCAGTGTAATATCTTCTAAGGTAAAGCGAACTTTGCTGTCTGAAAGAGAAATCTGGACATTTTCGGTTGAAGTATCATCAAGCAACTTGCGAATTTCGCCAACGGTTTTGCGCGGCAAAATCACGCCCTGCATACTGCCGGCACCTTCCGGTAACGGTGTTTCGACGCAAGCCAGACGGTGTCCGTCGGTGGCCACAATGCGCAAAACTTTGGTTTCGCCTTCATCTTTCGGATGAATATACAAACCGTTCAAATAGTATCTGGTTTCTTCGGTTGAAGCAGCAAATTGCGTACGATCGATAACGTCCTTCAATTCTTCGCATTTCATTGCAAAAGTTGTCGGTAAAGTATCGGTTGAAATCGCCGGAAAATCTTCTACGCCGATGGTTGAAAGCGAGAATTTCGAACGGCCGGAAGCAATGCTCAGCTGATCTTTTTCATCCGGATATGTCAATTCCACTTCGGAACCGTCGGAAAGCTTGCGAACGATGTCATACATCATGTGTGCCGGTGCGGTAATGGCGCCGTTTTCCAAAATTTTGGCATCGACAATTTCGGTAATTTCCGTGTCCATGTCCGTGGCCTTGAAACTGATTCCCTGATTGTTGGCTTCAATGCGGACGTTAGACAGCACCGGAACCGTGTTCCGACGTTCTACGATATTTTGCACGTGTCCCAATGTTTTTAATAAAACAGCTCTTTCAATTATAAACTTCATTTTCAACCAATCCTCTTACTATTTTTTTTTAGAAATAGCAAAAATACATCCATTTAGAAAGTGCTAAAACAGAGTCTTCAACAGCTTTTTTAACATTCCAAAGAACGACGCAATGCATCAATGCTTTCGGCCATGGAAACGTCTTCAACCACCAGTTCTTCAACTTTGCGAACGGCGTGCATTACCGTGGTGTGGTCGCGGTCAAATTTGCGGCCGATTTCCGGCAACGAACGCGAGGTCAGTTGCTTGGCCAAATACATGGCAATCTGACGCGGACGGGCAACATTGCGGGCACGACGCGAAGATTGCATTTCCTTAACCGAAATGTTGAAATATTCGGCAACTTTTTTCTGAATTTCATCAATGGTGGTTTTGCGATCAATTGAACGCAACATATCTTTTAACACATCCTGCGTCATATCCAGCGTGATTTCATGACCGGACAGCAACAAAGAATGGGCGGCAATCCGCTTCAAAGAACCTTCCAATTCACGAATGTTTGAAGAAATCTTTTGCGCCAAAAATTCAACCACATTGTCCGGCAACTGAACGCCGAGCTGTTCGGCTTTTTTACGCAAAATACCGAGCCGCAGTTCAAAATCCGTCGGCATAATATCCGCAACCAAGCCGCTGTTTAAGCGCGACTTTAATCTGGCCTCGATTCCATCCAAATCATTCGGGGATTTGTCGGCAGAAAGAATAATCTGTTTGCCGCTTTCAATCAGCGAATTGAAGGTATAGAAAAATTCGTCCTGCGTTTTGGCCTTGTTGGCCAAAAATTGAACATCGTCAATCATCAAAACGTCAACCGAACGGAACTGTTCCTTGAAGGCATCCGTATCTTTGTAGCGCAACGCATTTACGAACTTGAACAAAAATTGTTCGGCGGAAAGATAAACCACGGTGCGTGACGGGTCATTATCTTGAATGTAGTGTGCAATCGCGTGCATCAAATGCGTTTTGCCCAAGCCGACTCCCGAATACAAAAACAGCGGGTTAAACGACACGTTTTTGGATTCGGCAACTTTGCGCGCTGCCGCATAGGCAAACTCATTGGTTTTGCCAACCACGAAATTTTCAAACGTATAAGCCGGATTGAGCTTATAAGAGATGTATAAATCATCTTCACCGCCGTAGTTGTTGGCAACGTTGTTTAAACTGTACAAACTTTGCGGTGTCGGGGTGGCCTTAATCTTCTTTAACAAAGATGTGTCTTGATTGTTATTGGCAGAAGAACTTAAGTTCTGCACAATAAATTGAACTTGCTTAATATTCGGATTCTTTCTTTCCCAAATGCGGTGGATTCTTTCGGAATAATGCGCAATCACCCAGTTTTTCATAAATGCCGTCGGCGCACAAATCCGCATCACACCGTTATCAAAAGAATTAATGCTTAAAGGTTTGAGCCAACTGTCAAAAGCGGTCTCTCCGAATTCCATTTTTAATTGACCGCAAATCTCATTCCACTGATCGTTGATTGCCATGTCATCACTATATATTGCTTCTTCAGCCATTGTACCTCGTCCATAAAAAAATCATTTCATACCACCAATCGCGAGCATTCTTATTATATATTTTTTGGAGCTCTCGACTGCATCCTTTCTCGGCGGCAAACCAGCCGCAACGTCCGAAAATAATATATGTACTTAATTCAGTTTTTATCACGTTAGTGAAAATCTAAATAAATTGTTAACAAGAAAAAAAACATAATTCAATAGAACTTTTTGCGAACATTGAAATTAAATTTCTTGACAACGATTTTATGTAGAGTCGCGTCAAATCCAAGTTTAAAAACAAAAAAATGCACGCCAAAACCATTACGGATTCGACCTGCATTAAATTTGTAAAAAGTCTGTTTTAAATTACAGAGATTTTAATTTTTGAGCTAAACGAGAAATAGTACGCGAAGCGGTATTCTTTTTGAACACACCTTTCTGAGCGGCGCGCATCATCTCGCTTTCTGCTGTTTTGAAAGCTGCGGTAGCTGCTTCTTTATCTTGAGCATTAATAGAAGCCAGACAAGCCTTTACAAAGGTTCTGACACGACTTCTGCGGGCGCCGTTAATCATCGCGCGCTTATTGTTTCTTACTATTCTTGTTTTTGCCGACTTATGATTGGCCATAACTTTTCATCCTATTCAATTTGTTAATACAAAAAATATTCTAGCGCCCTTTATAACAACGAAAGCGCGATAAAGTCAACTAAATTTTTGCATTTTTTTTATTTTTAAGGTTTTGTTTTTTGCGTGATACGCACAATCAGCGGTGAAACCGATTCCCGAACCACTTCCAAGGTTTCGCCTTCGCGATAAAACAACAGATTGTTCCCTCGATTCCCTTGATAGCTCCAACCCAGCTGCGGCAACGATTCTTCATAAAATTGTTCAACTTTTTTGAACTTCATGTTTTTGGAAGTTAAGTAGGCTTCCAACAAGCGCGTTTCTTCATTGCCGAAAGAAAAATCATCCTGCGTGATTTGATGCATACCGTCCGGCAGCGGAATATCTTCCATGCCCTCAATAAACGCGGCATTGGCACCGGTTGTGCCGAATAATAGCGCAATTATCAATATCAGACGTATGTATTTCATGGTCTTTCTCCTACTTTTGCAGAGTCGCGCAATAAAAGGTCGAGCGTCCGTTTTGCACAATCTTTTGAATGCCGCCGGTTTTTAAAATATTGCAGCGGCACTCAGAACATTTTTGCCCCGTTTTATTATAAACGCAATGTTTTTCTTGAAAATATCCGATATCTCCGTCGGGATGGCGATAGTCATGAATAGTGGAACCGCCGGCTGCAACGGCTTCTTCCAAGACCTTGCGTGTCCATAAAATAACGGCTTCCAAATCTTTTGCTTTCAGCGATTCGCAGCTTCTGTCCGGGCGGATTCGCGCGTGATACAAAATTTCGGAAGCGTAAATATTGCCGATTCCGCAAATAATTTCCTGATCCAACAGAGCTTGCTTGACAGATGTTTTTTTACGGGCAAATTTTGTTTGCAGGTAGGCGGACGTCAAATTTTTATCCCACGGATCCAAACCGATATGCTTGAAAACGGCACATTGCAACAATTTTGACGATTCGCACAAGCGCACCAAACCGAAACGCCGCGGATCATTATAAATCAGGATTCCTTTATCGGTTTTGATAATGATGTGGTCGTGCTTTTCCAAAGCAAAGTCGGTGCTCGATTCCATTTTGATTTTACCACTCATGCCGAAATGCCAGATGACGGTTAAACCGTTGTCCAAATCCGTCAGCATATATTTAGCCAACCGCCACAGCCGAATGATTTTGGCACCGGTTATTTGAGCGGCAAAATCAGGTGCCACGGATTCGCGCAATTTCGGCTGTCGCACTTCGGCGCCGATAATACGTGCGTTCAAAAAAGTTTGCTCGACCGCTCTTTTAATGGTTTCAACTTCCGGCAATTCAGGCATAAAACAACTCCTTGTCAGAATAGTAACCGCGCGCAAAAAAATTTGCAAATAACTTGATAATAATTATAAACAGGGATAAAATACGCCCGTTTGGGTATTATAAAGATGATGAAACGCAGCAAAAAATATTACGCGCCGCAAAATGAGAACATTGAACATCAATGTGATTTTCCCGGTTGTACCGAGAAAGGCGAATATCGCGCACCCAAAGACCGCAAACTTAAGGAATATTACTGGTTTTGCCTCAAACATGTTCAGGAATATAACGCCAAGTGGAACTATTACGAGGGCATGAGCGCCGAAGAAGAGGCGGCGGACGCCAAGCAGAAGATGCACTTCGGTCGCGGATTCCGTTCAAAGATTCGTTATCAGTTCGGCTACGATTTGTGGGACGAAGCTTCATTTTTTTCGGACGGTTATGCCAATAATTTCGATTCAAACGGCGAATATTCGCGTGACGGCATTTATTTTACCGTTGAAGAACGTCGCTTTATTAAAGTATTGGAACTGGATATCCGTGACATCAACCCGACGATTTTGAAAAAACAATACAAAATATTGGCTAAAAAATATCATCCGGACATCAATAAAGAAGATGCCGGCGCCGAAGAAAAATTCAAACAAATCTCCGAAGCCTATCAGCATTTGAAGGATAAATTCGAACGCTTGCCGAATTACGATTTTGACTGAGACGAAAAAAGTTGCCAAAATTCAAGAATAATGTTATCATGAAAGCCTGAACAAGAATTATATTAGATAACATTATATTAACCCTCCACATTATAAGCAGGAAAGGTTTTGTTGCGAATTTCGGTTTGCGATAAAATAAGATTGAACGAAGAAAATTTGTAAAAAGATGGCGAAGTACAGTACCCATACCTCTATTACTTAACCGGTATTGAGGACTTTTTGCTGTTTCTTTAATTCAATGCGAGAGATGATGTGGACTATTAATTCGATCGTTTGGGAGGCCTGAAAGGGAGTAAACAAACGATAAAAAGCATGATTACAATGCAAATTTTTGATCGCGCAGGTTACGAGTACACACTGGTTGAGAGTGTAAAGGTAGCTCAAGTAATGAAGTACAAGAGCTATGTAACATTCGACGCTGAGGGCAAACCCGTGGTCATTCGTGAAGGAAAGGCTGTAAAGTCAAGCTTCTTCAATGATGGCACCGGCAAGTGGGCTTCGCTTATTAACTCAAGTAACCCTGAGAAGGTTGCTAAAGCGTTAAAAAAGCCGGAGAATCCCGCTATTGCCCGTCGCAACGGTGAAATCGTATGCCAGTTTGTACCGATGACCGGCATCAAGTGGCACGATATTGAAGGCAACATCTATTTCCTTATTTCCCGTTGGGATCGCGAGGAACTCGAGGCTGACGGCTTAGGCTACATTACCGCCGAGTCGGATGGCACGTATGAGAACATCCGCTACATCGCATTCGACGGACAGAAGGAAGTTGACGTCCCCGCTTACCTGTGGAACGAGAACAACAAGAAGTTCCTGGTCGGCGTGAATGTGAAGGATATGGCTTACGACGAACTGCGCAAGCAGCGTAACGCCGGTATCTTCCGCAAGAACGCCGGTCGTCCCGTGTATGCCCGCAAGAGTGAGACCGGTGAGCTGATTATGGCACACACATTCGGTGCCTATGAGGCTGCAGAGGTCGCCAAGGGTGAGGGTGCCTGGATCGTTGACTACGTCGACGGCGGTAATGGTGGCTGGGAAGTCAGTGCCGAGGAATTTATGAAGCGCTATGAGTTCGACAGCGTGGCTGAGGACGGTCGCGGCATCTTCGTTGCCAAGTCAGCTCGCTATATCTGGGTTCATCTGCTGGGCAGTTTCATCTTCTGCATTCCGCAGTGGGGTGATTCGATGGTCGCTATGACCAACCCTCAAATTAACCTGACCAATCCCGATGACGTTTATGCCTGCTCCTATGTGGAGTTCTACGGCACAGAGAACGTCGAGGGTGCGTACGAACTGGTTGAGACGTTGTTCCTGGGTGCTTCAGAGCCGGCAATACTTGAGTTCGCAGATGCTCTTGAAGGATATCTGGAGACTACATTCGGAATCCCAAAGAGTGTCATCACTGCTTCGAACTTGCACAACTTCCTCAACGAGACGTTGGCAGTTCCGGCAGACCTTGAGGTGTTGCAGGGCAAGCTGGCCAGCAAGATCGCTGCTTGAGCATTGCATCATACAAAAAAAGAGAGGATTCCTTGAAGGAACCCTCTCTTTTTTTTGAACAATTATGAATTATGCAGCTTTGTTCATTTTAGAAGCGGCAAATTCGTTCATTTTTTCGATGATGTAAGACATCTGTTCATCGGTCAGATACGGTGTCATCGGAATGCTGCAAACAGTCTTGGAGAGTTTTTCGCAAACCGGCAACGAACGTGTATTCCACTTGGCATAAGCGGTTTGGGTGTTGACCGGACGCGGATAGTAAGCACCGCACGGAATACCGTTAGATTTCAGATAGCTCATCAATTCATCGCGATCGGCGCAGGTAACGGTGTACAAAGCATAAGCCGAGCGGCAGTTATCCAAAATCTTTTGTTTGCCATAGTAAGAGCTCAATTCGTTATCGTAGCGTTTAGCAACATTGTAGCGCTTTTTCAATTCATCGGCAAAAACACTCAATTTCAACAGCAAAACCGCACCCTGGAAAGAGTTCATACGACCGGTCATACCCAAACTAACGTTGTCATAGTGATCTTCAGTGCTCATACCATGAACACGGCAGGATTTAACCATCTCGTTTTCTTCGTTGCTGTTGGTAAATACCGCGCCGCCGTCACCGTAACCGCCGAGCGGTTTGGTCGGATAGAATGAAGTCGCGGTCATATCGGCAATCGAACCGGCATTTTTACCGTGATAGTTGGAACCGAAACTCTGGCAAGAGTCGGAAAGAACTTTCATGTTGTTTTCTTTGGCGATTTTCATAATTTCATCATAGTCGCAAGGCGAACCGAAAATATCAACCGGAATAATGACTTTCGGTGTGAGCTTGCCTGCAGCCTTAACTTCGGCGATGGCACGCTTCAAATCGGCAATGTCCATATTGTAGGTATTCGGATCGGAATCAACGAAAATCGGTGTGGCACCGAGCAAAACCGGCGCTTCGGCAGAAGCCACAAATGTAAATGAAGAAACAAATACGGCATCACCCGGTTTAACGCCCCAAGCCATCAGGGCCAAGGTTAAAGCATCGGTACCGGAACCGCAGGTTGAACAATATTTGGTGCCGGCAAAAGAGGCGAGTTTTTCATCGAGTTCTCTGGTTTCCGGACCTTGGCAATAAGCGCCGTGATTTAAAATAGCCTTAAATGAATCTAAAAATTTTTCCTGTCCGATAACTTTTTGAGTGGTTGCACAGTCAAACAAGTTAATCGGTTCGCTCGGTTTATTTGTCATATTTTTATCCTTATCAAAAAAAGTTCCAACTGAGGATAATGTACTTTGTTCATCGGTTGTTTGCAACACACAAAAAGTTACGCTTTTGTAACAAAAAAAAGCCCCGCATAAAAGCGAGGCGAATAAGATTAAAATAAACTAAACCCAGAAGTAACGTTTTGATGCCGCCAGGCGGATAACGTACCACAAATGAGCACCTAATCGCACAATCGGCAACATAAGCAACAGTTTGAGTACGAAATCGGGATTGGTATCGCCGGAAAAGACTTCGTTCAAAGTGCCGGTTATATGCAGAAAATCAGGTGTTATCGCGCCCATGTTCTCCAAATATCTTAGGAGAATGATTGCACAAGCAAAATGCGCCAACAGTGAAGCGTTGAAAAACAGTGTTATCAACGACAAATCATTTTCCGAAGCCTTTTTGGTGTTGGTTACGTCAACCATATTATATATTTCAACAACCACCAAAAAAGCCACCATAAAAAGACAGAGCGTCAGCCCTCCTGTGTTCAGGATTGCCATCGTCAGACACCAACCGATTCCGGTTAACACGGCAGCGGCGAGGATTGCGTACAGAATGTTGTAGGCACCTCTTTTGATTTTATTTCCCAAAGCATTCATAATTGTAATGGATTAGAGTTAATAATAAATATTCGTTATCTGAATGTTATATTTTTTTTGTTTATTTGTCAATCACGGTATTGACTGTTAAATGCAAAAAAAAGAGGTGCCGCTTGGCACCTCCTTTAAGATTTTACTATTCGGTAAATTAGAATTCGTATCTAGCACCGAACATAATTTCGTGGTTACGAGCCGTAACTTTGGTGATACCATCTTCATTACCGAAGTGACCGCGAACACGACCGAGGTCAGCATAACGATAACCCAAGTCCAATGTCCAGTGAGAGGTCAAATCATAGGTTACACCAGCCATAACCTGCCAACCCAAAGTGTAAACAGATCTAGCATAGTCACCCAAGTCAGCCTTCAAGTAAGAAACACCCATACCGGCACCAACATACGGTGTCCACGGTGTGCATGTCAAATAATCAAAATAAGCATTAGCCATGATGGAATGCTTATAGAGTCTGAAGTGCCAAGCTTCACCATCTTCAAAACCGTTTCTCTTAACGTCGCGGGAGTTATTCAATTCGAGTTCGCCACGAACATAACCGGCACGTACACCGTAAGCAACGTGTGTACCAACCAATTTCTTGTTCAAATGGTCTCTTTCAATACCATCTTCATTAGCGGATTTAGCTTTTACGCTGTTGAAGTCATAAGAAAGTTTACCGGAAACGTACTGGCTAACTTCAGCCTGAGCGTTTGCAGAGAACAAGCAAGCAACACCTGCTAATAACAAAAACTTTTTCATATTAAATTCCTTTTTCTATTACATATTACATGTTGCACAACATACTTTCGTATTGTAACAACGACACTTTAGAACGATAAAATTGATTAGTCAAGAAATTTTTATTTATATAAAGAAGGTATATTTTCACGATTGATTAACTTTTTTCCGATAAGAATCGTCAGCTTCTAAAAATTACGGGTACGCATAGAGTTCTTTACCGTGCCTTTTTAACCACGAATATCCCTTGCTCCATTCCGGACATAACGAACAGACACAGGCCCAGAATTCATCGGAATGATCCTGATGCTTTAAGTGCGAAACTTCGTGAGCTATTAAATATTCAATCACATATTTCGGTGCCAACGCCACCCGCCAACTGTAATTGATATTGTTCAACGAAGAACAGCTGCCCCAGCGTGACTTGGTGTCTTTGATGGTTACATCGTTCAGTTTACAGCCGATTTTATCCGCCAATTCTTTGGAAAGCCGAAAAAATTCCTGCTGTGCCGCTTTTTTAATATAATCACGCACGCGCCGGTGCAAAAATTCCGCCCCGCCGGAAACGCACAGTTTATTGCCGTCTAACCACACACCGCGGCGGGCTTCCGGACAATGACAAATCACAACTTCTTGCCCCAAAAGAGAAATCGTTTCACCGTCGGAAAAATATTTTTCATCCGGCAGTTTCTGCAGATTTTCCAAAATCCAATCCATATTTTCATTGACAAAGCTGACGGCTTTTTTGCGCGAACAAAAGCGCGGCACGGTCAAAACCGGCATATGATTTTTGGCATCAATGCGCAGAATCAGCTTGCGGGAGGCAGTCGATTGCACCACTTTGATGTCCATACCGACTTCTTCCTGAATATCAAAGGTCTTGCCAGTCAACAATGTAATTTTCATAGTCATCAACCTTGGTTTCACTGATTAACTCGCGATTTTGCAAAGACATTCCGGCATCAACCACACTTTGTGCCTGACCTGTAATCAGCGGATGCCAATTCGGCAAATCATAACCGTTATCCAAAAGCCAATAAGCGCAGGTTTTCGGCAGCCAACGCGGCTGTTCGCGCACCGCCGCCAAATCAATGTCGCGGCAATCGTTCATCGCCTCAAAGCGATTCTCATAAACTTTGCACAAACAACTTTGGCAATCCAAAAAGCGGCACCGCACGCGGGTAAAGCTGACTTTGCCCTTGATTTCGATTTTGTTCAAACAACATTTGCCGCAACCGTCGCACAAGGCTTCCCATTCGGCTTTGCTTAAATCTTCAAGCTTCTTGTGTTTCCAAAATTCCGGCTCCAGCTTTTTGGCTTCATCAACGCGTTGTTGCGGATTATATTCTTCTTGCAATTCGTTCATTATAAATCGTCCCAATCGACAATATAATTCTCTAAATCTGCCTCGTCAACGTCATCTTGCGACACCACGCGACCGTTCAGCGGTTGGCACGGTTCTGCCTGATAATTTTCATCAAATAAGCGGCGATAGGCGCAGGTTTTCGGCAACCACGGCAATTTATCGATATTTTCCGGTGTCAGTTTTAAGCATGCCGGCACCTGTTCAAAACGATTCGCATAAACACGGCATTGATGGTTTTCAATATCGCAATGACGGCACAAAATGTTGGTATGATAAATATCGCCCGTATCTTCGTCTTGCAAAGTAACCAAACAGCATTTGCCGCAACGGTCGCACAAAGCTTCCCATTGTTCGGGGGTTAAGGATGCGACAACATTTTTATTCATGGCGCTCCGGCAATTTATCTTCTTCCGCCAGATTACCGAATTGCGTAAATTCACCGTTCCAATAGAGTTTGACGGTACCGGTCGGACCGTGACGTTGTTTGCCGACGATCACTTCCGCCAGGTTAGCGGTTTGACGATCTCGCGCCACCCATTCGGCATGTTTTTTCTCATATTTTTCCGGAGATTCGCCTTCCTGCGGCTTCGGTTCGGAATTATGAATATAATAATTTTCGCGGAACACGAACATCACAATATCGGCATCTTGCTCGATGGAACCCGATTCGCGCAAGTCGGACATTTGCGGGCGCTTATCTTCGCGGCTTTCAACACCGCGGTTTAATTGGGACAGGGCGATAACCGGAATTTTCAGCTCTTTGGCGAGAATTTTCAAACCGCGTGAAATTTCCGAAAGTTCCTGGACGCGGTTGCCTTCACTTCTTTTATCACCGGTGCCGCTGATCAGTTGAATATAGTCGATAACAACCAGCCCCAATCCCTTACTGCGTTTTAAGCGGCGGGCGCGGGTGCGAATGGCGTTGATGCTGACACCCGGCGTATCATCAATATATAGCGGAATATTTTCGAGTTCGCGCACGGCGGCGGCGATTCGCGTAAATTCCGATTCTTCCAAATCGCCGGTACGCATTTTATGGCTTGAAGTTTGCGTTGCCGTAGAAAGAATACGCGCCGCCAATTCGTCGGCAGAC
>JAGCYN010000132.1 GCA_017960745.1 Alphaproteobacteria bacterium
GACAGGCTTAAGTCGTCAATTGCCGTTATCGGCGGTTTGCCGAATGTTTTACTGAGATGGGAAATTTCAATGACATTTTCCATTATTCATCCAATTTGACGGTTACCGGCATTCCTTGTTTCAAAAAATCATCGGCATCATCAATGACAATGCGCAGACGGTAAACCAAATCGGTTCTTAAGCTGGCGGTTTCGATATTTTTCGGGGTAAATTCGGCGGTTGAAGAAATAAAGCCGACATGACCGTGATAAACTTTGTCGGTTGAGTCGGTATAAATTTGCATTTTGGTGCCGATTTGAATTTTACCGAGTTCGGTTTCTTTAATATAGGCGCGCACCCACATTTTATCGTTCAGAGAGATGGTATAAACCGGAACACCGGCCGAAAGGAGCGTTCCCGGTTCGACAATACGCGTTAAGATGACACCGTCGGACGGCGCGGTTAAAGCGGCATCATTGAGCGCCGTGTCGGCCACGTCAAGGCTGGCTTCGGCATAAGCCAAATCCGCTTCGGCTATATCTGCCTGTGCCTGTGCATTGTCGCAATCTTGTTGCGAAACGGTATTACTTTTGCATAGGGTTTGTTTGCGTTTGTTGATGCGGGCGGCATTATCGGCGGCGGCCGCGGCTTGCATTACTTTTGCTTTGGCCTGATTTTGAGCGTTAATCAGCGGTTCGGTATCCAAAACGGCCAACACGTCACCTTTATGCACAATATCGCCTTCTTCAAAATTCATTTCCTGTAGTCTGCCGGCCACTCGAAAAGCCGAGTTGACCTGCCGGATATCAACATTGCCGTATAAGATCAGGGCAGTACTTTGTTGCGGTTTGTTGTAAAAGTGATAGCCGATGACGCCGATGGCAGCCAAAAATATTAAAAAAACGCTTTTTTTCATATTTCCCCCCATGTTTTATATTTTATGAATAGCTTGTTTTGTGTGTGATGGCAAGTTTGTTTTTGTATCCATACACCATCGTGCATAAAAAAGTATGTAAAAAGAACTTGTATTTTGTCTAATAATGGCATAGAATAGGGACACGAAAAGCGGAAATTCGAGGTGTTAATGGCGCATAAGTTCAAATTCGGTCGCAATAAGAGTGCCGCACAAAAACAAGACGGTAACTTAAAGACCAAGAAAAAAGAAACTTCCGATTTGAAAAAATTGGTGGTAATTTTGGCTTGCGCCGGTTTAATCGGCGGTGTCGGCGCTTATCGCAGTATTTTGCAAGAAAATAATCAGAAACCGCCGGAAGAAGTGCCGACGGATACCGTACCGGCATTGCCGCCGGTTAAAAATTCCATTGCCGTTGCCGCGTATCATAACGATACCATTTATAAGGCACAGTCCACTTTGATGTTGTATCTCGGCGGCAAAATTACCCGCTATTATATGGAAGGCAACAATTCTTTCAGAATGCAGATGCCGTATTTTGTGCACGAATGGTGGCATTATCATAACGCGTTGTTAAAATATCGCACCTCTTATGACTTATCGCCGGACGAATACTTTAAATTGTGTATGCACGATGAAATTTCAGCCAATTTGGCGGCAATTTTAACGGCACGTTTCGAATATTTGGCGTCGAATAATAAAAAAGACGTGATTAAATATTACAAAAACACCTATATGAAGTTTTATTTCGAAGCCGTTGAAAAAGGGCAGATTAAGCCGGCATCAAATAATCCGATTGACCGGGAAAAAGAGTGGTATTTTTTGGCCAACGGCGTCCGCGATATGTGGATGGAAAAGTTTTATAAAATTTATTTGCCGCGTACCATCGGCATGGTTGATCGTTTTATCGTGCGGCGCGGGCTGGTGGAAAACAGCAAGAGTAACTATGAGTATATTAAACACAAAATGTTTACCATCGGCGGTGTGGATTTTGCAAAGTATATGGATACGGATATTATGCCGCATGACTATAAAGTTCAGCTGGCCGAAAATGTTCGTCATATTGCCGATTTGCGCGAGGGCGGAAAAGAAACGGTCGATAATATCTATAAGCGCTATCCGGTGTTGAACCAAATGGGTGTTGATGAACAAAATGTTCTGTTTCAACATATTTTGATTGCGGCGCGCTTAAATACCATGTTTAAGGATGTCGATGTTGAAGATTTGAAACAAAATCCGAATATTGTGACGTCTTATTACAAACACATCTATAATACTTTCAAACGCGATAAAAACTATAAAAAATTGGTTAATGAGTTGCCGTCCATTACCTCATCGCCGCTTTCAGCGCAAACGGATGCCGAAGTTTTCAATGAGGCCGTCAAGCAGGTTTATACTTTTAAGGGGGTTGATTTAACCACGCTTATTCAGGATTTTAACGCCCGGAGAGTACCGTATAAAGAATTGCAATTTACGTTTGACGATCCGCAGATTGTGCCGCCTCAAATATGGCCTTATACGCCGGAAGTGATGGCGTTGGAAGATATGAAGAAACGCAGTGTGAAAAAAGAGAATAAAAATCAGACCTCAACACCTGTTGATGTTTCCAAGCAACATATTTCTGAAGATTTCTATATTCGCATTCCGGATTTCAGAGACAATATTCTGCTCAATCCGTCAGCGGAAAATTTGGAGGAAATTTATGCTATGATGCGGGAATTTTCTGCTATTCCGGCGGTTCTGAAAAGTTGCGATACACCGGCCAAAAAACGCTTTTTGACTGAAAATCCGGATACTATTGCCAAGTTAAAACTCGGCAAGGGATATGCGCCAAAATAGTTCTTCAATTTTTCTAAAATATATTTTCGGATTGAAAATTGGAATTTTCGTCATATAATAATTTGTGCTAACAAGATAAGGAGTGAAATATGGAATTTTACAGATGTCGTCATTGCGGCAATATTGTGGCTTATGTCAATGCGTCCGGTGTGGATGTGGTTTGCTGCGGCGAAAAAATGGAAAAAATCGTTGAAAATACGGTTGAGGCTTCAACCGAAAAACATTTACCGGTGATTACGCGGGAAGGCAATCATGTGCATGTGGCTGTCGGCAGCATTGAACATCCGATGGAAGAAAAGCACTATATTCAATGGATTGCGCTGGAAACGAAAAACGGTAATCAACGAAAGATTTTAAAGCCGGGTGATAAGCCGGCCGCCGATTTTTGCGTTATTGACGGTGATGAAGTTATTAAAGCCTATGAATATTGCAATATCCATGGTTTGTGGAGCACCAAATTCTGATTTTTTTAAGATCAGGTTAAACATCCGTATCGTTCGGGTACGGATGTTTTTTTATCGGAAACGAGAGATTGCGCGATATCTTGTTAAAAAGTTGTTGACACGATGTTTTTTTATGTTATTATCCGCAGCGACTAAGACCAAGTGTGTAAAAACATTTGGCCGTTAGTTTTGTGTAAATTTAATAACTTAAGGAAAATGTGATGCCTACAATTAATCAGTTAATTCGTAAATCACGAACACCAAAAGTGAAGAGAAACAAAGTTCCGGCTTTGAAATCTTGTCCACAAAAACGCGGTGTTTGTACAAGGGTTTATACAACAACCCCGAAAAAACCAAACTCAGCTTTGCGTAAAGTGGCACGTATTCGTTTGACAAACGGCTTTGAAGTAATCAGCTATATCCCTGGTGAAGGTCATAATCTTCAAGAACACTCAGTGGTGCTGATTAGAGGAGGCCGTGTAAAAGACTTGCCAGGTGTTCGTTATCATATCATTCGTGGTACCCTTGATACTCAGGGTGTGTCTAAACGTCGTCAACGCCGTTCTTTATACGGTGCTAAGAGACCTAAATAGGAGATAAGATAATGTCACGTCGTCATAGTGCTGAAAAAAGAATCGTGCTGCCTGATGCTAAATACGGCAATAAGGTAGTCGCAAAGTTTATTAACAATATCATGGAAGACGGTAAAAAGGCCGTTGCAGAGAAAATTGTTTACTCTGCTTTCGAAACGATTGCCGCAAAAACAAAGCAAGATGCTTTGGAAGTTTTCACAACCGCTTTGGAAAATGTAAAGCCGGTTGTGGAAGTTCGCTCTCGTCGTGTCGGCGGTGCAACTTACCAAGTTCCGTGTGAAGTTAGAGCAGAACGTCGTCAAGCTTTGGCTATCCGCTGGATTATCGATGCCGCTAAAAAGCGCTCTGAAACCCAGATGCAGGATAAAGTTGCCAATGAGTTGTTAGACGCTTATGCCAACAAGGGTTCGGCTGTTAAGAAGCGTGAAGATACGCATAGAATGGCTGAAGCCAATAAAGCATTCTCTCACTATAAATTCTAATTTTAGGAGAAGAAAATGCCTAGAACACATAAATTGGAAACATACAGAAACATCGGTATCATGGCTCATATTGATGCCGGTAAAACAACAACAACGGAACGTATTTTGTATTATACGGGCGTTAACCACAAAATCGGTGAAGTTCACGATGGTGCTGCCACCATGGACTGGATGGAACAGGAACAAGAGCGCGGTATTACAATTACCTCTGCTGCAACAACCTGCTATTGGAACGGTTACCGCATTAACATCATCGATACGCCGGGACACGTTGACTTCACCGCTGAAGTTGAACGTTCGTTGCGCGTTTTGGATGGTGCTATTACCGTATTTGACTCGGTTGCCGGCGTTGAGCCGCAATCTGAAACAGTTTGGAGACAAGCTGATAAATACGGCGTTCCGAGAATTTGCTTCTGCAACAAAATGGATCGTATCGGTGCCAACTTCTATCGTTGCTTGGATATGATTGTTGACCGTTTGGGTGCTCGCCCGATGGCAATGCAATTGCCGCTCGGTGCTGAAGCTGATTTCCACGGTGTTGTTGATTTGCTCAAGATGAAAGCCGTTGTTTATACCGGTGATACCGCTGATTCGCCGATTGAAGTTCGGGATATTCCGGCAGATATGTTGGATAAGGCCAACGAATATCACAATCAGTTGATTGAAATGGCTGTTGAAGAAGATGAACAGGCAATGGAAGATTATCTAGAAGGTAAGGAAATTTCCATCGAAACTTTGAAAAAGTGCATCCGCAAGGGTACATTGTCGCAAAACTTTGTACCGGTGTTCTGCGGTACGGCTTTCAAAAACAAGGGTGTTCAGCTGTTGCTTGATGCCGTTGTAGATTACTTGCCGTCGCCGCTGGATATTCCGGCCATCAAAGGAACAAAAGTTGACGGTGAAACCGAAGATGAACGTCATCCTTCCGATAAAGAGCCGTTATCTGCTTTGGCATTCAAGATCATGAACGACCCGTTCGTCGGTTCTTTGACCTTTATTCGTATTTACTCCGGTGTTATGACCGCGGGTTCATACATTTATAACTCGGTTAAAGATAAGAAAGAACGCGTGGGTCGTATGCTGTTGATGCATGCCAACAAGCGTGATGATATTAAAGAGGCTTATGCCGGCGATATTATCGCTTTGGCAGGTTTGAAAGACACCACAACCGGTGATACCTTGTGCGATGAAGCACATCCGATTATTTTGGAAAACATGGTATTCCCGGAACCGGTTATTCAGTTGGCAGTTGAGCCGAAGACTAAAGCCGATGTTGAAAAGATGGGCTTGGCTTTGGGCAGACTGGCGATGGAAGATCCGTCTTTCAAAGTTACCTCGGATCCGGACAGCGGTCAAACAATTATTGCCGGTATGGGTGAATTGCACCTCGACATTATTGTTGATCGTTTGAAACGTGAATTTAAGGTTGAAGCCAACGTCGGTGATCCGCAAGTTGCTTATCGTGAAACCATTACAAAGCCGTGCGATATCGAATATACGCACAAGAAACAATCCGGTGGTGCCGGTCAGTTCGCTAAAGTTAAAATTAAGTTTGAACCGACTGAAGACCATACCGGTTTTGAATTCCAAAACACCGTTGTCGGCGGTAACGTTCCGAAGGAATACATTCCGGGTGTTGAAAAAGGTTTACGTACGGCGATGGATTCCGGTGTTATTGCCGGCTATCCGGTAACCGGTGTTAAGGCTACCTTGTATGATGGTGCTTATCACGAAGTCGATTCCAACGTTATGTGTTTCGAAATTGCTGCCCGTGCTGCCTTCCGTGAAGGTATGAGCCAGGCGGCTCCGAAGTTGCTTGAACCGATTATGAAGGTTGAAGTTGTAACGCCGGAAGAATATATGGGTGATATCATCGGTGATTTGAACTCTCGTCGCGGTTTGGTGAACGGTATGGATCAGCGCGGTAATGCGCGCGTGGTCGATGCGTTTGTGCCGCTCGCACAGATGTTCGGTTATGTGAATACACTTCGTTCACTTTCTCAAGGTCGTGCTCAATACACAATGATTTTCGATCATTATGCTGAGGTACCGAGAGAAGTGGCTGAAGCGATTAAAGCTAAATCAGCTTAAGTTTAATGTTAAAGACGTCCTATGGGGCGGTATGCCAATCGTCCCATAGGAAAAATTAAAAAATTTATTTTATTGGAGAAATAAACATGGCAAAAGAAAAGTTTGAGCGGACAAAGCCGCACTGCAACATTGGAACGATTGGTCACGTAGACCATGGTAAGACGACCTTGACTGCAGCAATTACGAAGGTATTGGCAGAAGAAGGTGGTGCAAGCTTCACAGCATATGATCAAATTGATAAGGCACCGGAAGAAAGAGCACGCGGTATTACGATTTCGACGGCACACGTTGAATACGAAACCAAGAATCGTCACTATGCGCACGTTGACTGCCCGGGCCACGCCGACTATGTAAAGAACATGATTACCGGTGCGGCACAAATGGATGGTGCGATTTTGGTTGTTAGTGCAGCAGATGGTCCGATGCCGCAAACTCGTGAACACATTTTGTTGGCACGTCAAGTAGGCGTACCGGCGATTGTTGTATACATGAACAAAGTTGACCAAGTAGATGATCCTGAATTATTGGAATTGGTTGAAATGGAAATTCGTGATTTGTTAAGTTCTTACGGTTTCCCTGGCGATGAAATTCCGATTATTAAAGGTTCTGCTTTGGCCGTATTGGAAGACGGCGACAAGAAAATCGGTCATGATTCAATCATTGAATTGATGAACGCCGTAGACAGCTACATTCCGGAACCGGCAAGACCGTTGGATCAGCCGTTCCTGATGCCGATTGAAGATGTATTTTCGATTTCCGGTCGTGGTACGGTTGTAACCGGCCGTGTTGAACGCGGTGTATTACACGTTGGTGATGAAATCGAAATCGTTGGTATTCGTCCGACCCAAAAGACAACATGTACGGGTATTGAAATGTTCCGTAAGTTGTTGGATGAAGGTGAAGCCGGCGATAACATCGGTGTATTGCTGCGTGGTACGAAGCGTGAAGAAGTTGAACGTGGTCAAGTATTGGCTGCACCGGGTACCATTACCCCGCACACAGACTTCACCAGCGAATGCTACATTTTGACGAAGGAAGAAGGCGGTCGTCATACGCCGTTCTTCTCGAACTATCGTCCGCAATTCTATTTCCGTACAACCGATGTTACCGGTACGATTCAATTGCCGGAAGGCACGGAAATGGTTATGCCTGGTGATAACGTAACGATTACGGTACAATTGTTGAACCCGATTGCGATGAGCGAAGGTTTGCGTTTCGCTATTCGTGAAGGTGGTCGTACGGTTGGTGCCGGCGTCGTATCTAAGATCTTGAAATAATTTCACGGAAACTGCGCTTAGCTAGTAACTACTTGAAGGTTTTTTCCTAATGTACTGTTTTGTACATGTCGGAAAAAACCTTCTTCGTATTTACACACTAATCACAGTTTTTCTTGTTGTGAGGGATTATAACTTTTATCACCTTTTTTCTTGTTGCGAGGGATTATAACTTTTATCAACTTTTTTCTTGTTGTGAGGGATTATAACTTTTATCAACTTTTTTCTTGTTGCGAGGGGGTATAACGTTCATCACATCTTTTTTTGTTGAAAAGGCCAAACTGTTAATAGATTTTTGTATATTTTATGCTACGCTTCATCGCAGAAAAACAATATATAAGGGTTATAGACCGAACGATATATATATCTAAAGTTATATAACCTTTTCCATATTGTTTTTGGCACTTTTCTATGATTTAATGAAAGTGTAAGAAACTAAATAAATGCTTGCGTTTTTCTTTATTGAGAGGCGCTGTGTTATAAGGAGAAAAAACATGAAAATTAACGAATATGGTCGTTCCATGATTGAAATGCTCGGCGTGCTTGCCATTATCGGTGTGTTATCCGTCGGTGGTATTGCCGGTTATTCAAAAGCAATGGGAAAATATAAAACAAACCAAGTGGTTGACCAAGTATCTATGATTGTTACAAACATTCGTACCTTGTATGCTCAACAAATGGATTACAACGGTTTGAACAACTTGACAGCAACCAACATGGGTGTTATTCCGGAAGAATTGATTAACAAAGCTGCAAGTACTGCTGCAAATGGTATTTATAGTGCTGTTTCTTTGCGTAACGGTTTCCAAGGCGATGTTTACATCGGCGCTACAACCAGCCGTACTTCTGAAGCTACTTCCAGAACTGCTTTCCAAGTAGAATTCCAAGGTTTATCTCGTGATGCTTGCGTTGCTTTGTCTACACAAGACTGGGGTTCCGGTTCGGCTTCCGGTTTCATCGGTATCGCCGTAAAGGGTAGCATTCAAACTGCGGCAAACGCTGCATCATCTACTGATGTAACATCTTTGACGATTGGTTGTACTGGTGCGGCGGGCGCTTCCGGTGCTTTGACAACTGCTTGCCCGAACGGTGCTACAGTACGTGTACCGTTAAGCGTTACCCAAGCTGCAACAGCTTGTTCTTGCATGAACAACAACTCTTGCTCAATCGTTTGGAAATACTTCTAATCGAGAGGCAACTCTTAAAGAAAAAAGCACCTTTCGGGGTGCTTTTTTTATTGTGTAATTGCTAACTTTCCGTCCGCGCCAAAGTCAAGGCATAGATTTGCGCCGCACCGGCTTTATGCAAAACTTTGGCACACTCTTCCAGTGTTGTTCCGGTAGTTGTTACATCATCAATCAACACCACTTTCCGGTTTTTGATATTTTCCGGTTTAACCGCCGAAAATGCCGAAATCAAATTACGGCGACGTTCTTTACCCGAAAGACTGACTTGAGGCACCGTGTTCTGCTGACGCACTAGCGAAAAATAATCGGCGGGAATCCCGGTTTTGGCGCTGAGATATTTGACCAACAGCGCCGATTGGTTATATTTTCTTTGCAACAAACGCCGACGATGCAACGGCACCGGAAGCAACACATCAGGCTTTTCCTTCCAAATATCCCGACCGGCATTATAAAGCATATTGGCCAGCGTTTCAGCCGATGATGTTTTATCATTAAACTTAAAGTCCAAAATCAAATTTTTGGAAAAATCATCATAAATGAAGGCCGAACGTTGCATTGTCAGCAATTTTTTCTTCTTTTTCAAACACATCGCACAATATAACGTTTTGCCGAATGCCACTTCTTTTTCGCCGTCAAAAGGACGACCGCAACAGGCGCACATCGGTTCACTGATAAAACGGATTTTCTTAAAACATTCGGCGCACAGACCGTTATGCTCGCTTAAAATACAGCCGCAGTGAATACAACGCGGCGGCAGAATGCTATTGATTAAAAATTTCCACAGTCCCATTATAGCGATAAACTCTGCAAAACTTCATGAATTTGGCTCATGCGGTCAACCACAATAATACCGGCATCTTTCATGATTTCTTTCTTGTCATTCACCGTGACGTGTCCGTGTGTAATGATATCGAACGCATAACCCATATTATATCCGAAAGGCAACGATGCGCCGGCAATAAACGCAATCACCGGTTTTTTACGCGCCAAGCCTTTATAATAAGCTGCGGCCATCTGCTCATAAGAGTTGTCGGCCTTGCCCAACATCACGATGGCTTTGGTTTCGTCATCATCCATAAAGCGGCTGAGCATATCGGTAAAATCAGAACCGATAATCATATCATCACCCAAACCGACAACCGTTGATTGGCCAAAACCGGCTCGATTGGTTTCCAAAACCGCTTCATAAGTCAGGGTTGAAGAACGCGAAACAACACCGATACATCCTTTGTGGTGAATATTTTCCGGAAAAATTCCGAGTCTGGCCTCTTGCGGCGTAATCACCCCCGGCGTGTTCGGGCCGATCATCAGGGTGTTTGAGCTTTTGAGCATCGCTCTGATTTCCAACATATCGTGCACCGGCACCCCTTGCGCAATCGAAACAATCAGCTTAATTTGCGCTTCTACCGCTTCGCGTACCGCACTTTTAACCGCCATTGCCGGCACAAAAAGCACGCTGGCATCAACCTGCATCTCTCGCACCGCATCGGCAACCGTGTTGAAAACCGGCACATCCAGATGTGTTTCCCCGCCGTGTTTCGGCGATACACCGGCAATAATTTTGGTGCCGCCCTCAATGGAACGTTTGGTATGGAAAGTTGCCTGCATACCCGTAATTCCCTGCACCAAAACGCGTGTATTTTTATTTGCCAGTATTGCCATCAGTCGTTATCCTTCATCTGCTCACCGAGTTGGTAAACGGCCTCGTTGATTGTATCGGCAAAAATAATCGGCAATTTAGACTGTAGCAAAATATTTTTCGCCTCTTCGCGATTGGTTCCTTCAAAACGGATAATCAGCGGCATATTTAACCCGACATCCTGCGAAGCAATCAAAATGCCCTCGGCAATCAAATTACAACGCAGAAAACCTCCTAAAATATTGATGAGAATCCCTTCAACCCGCGGATTGGTCATAATCAGCTTAATCCCATCGGCAATCTTGTCTTTATCAACGCCGCCGCGGATATTCAGCGAACAGGCCGTTGCCATACCGGCCTCTTTAATCAGGTCCATCGCCTCCAAAGCCAAACCGCTGCCGTTGACAATACAGCCGATATTGCCGTCAAACTCATTGTAGCGAAAACCGCAGTTCATCGCCCGCAAAGTACGGCTGTCATATTCATAAACATCAAACATTTTCGCAATATCCGGATGCCGAAACAGCGCGTTGTTATCAAAACTGATTTTGGCATCCAGCGCAATCAACTTTTTATCAGGCAAAATACCGACCGGATTAATTTCTATCATCAGCGCGTCTAAGTTGATGAACGTAAACAACAATTTACCGAAAAAGTCACGAAACGCCGGCGCATAACTTTTATCCAAAGTTAAAAAGTCCAAAATTTGCATAATCTGTTCGTTATCAATGCCAACATCAAAGCGCAGTCTGATGCGCAAAATGCTGTCGCGCTTACGATAAGCGATTTTCAAAATATCCTCGTTGATAACATCCGAAATCAGCAGTGTAATGGCCGGAACCGTACTGTCGATAATCATACCGGCATAAAATAAATGGCGTGCTTCTTCAAATTTTTCAACATAAACTTTGGTAACCAACTTTCCTTGCGGACCGGTTTGCTCCGTCACCAACGTATTGTTCAGCATTTGTGCGGTTTCATAAGGAATATTGGTAATTTGCGTGACCTGCCGAATACCGCCGCGACCGCCGGCATCGTGCGTTATGAAGTGTCCGCCGGCGCGCGCACCGGATTGAATTTGTGATTTAAGCATCCACGGACCGCGAGAACTCAGCTTTTGTGCTACACGCTTGGCCTCGGCCGGCGTATAGGCAATCCCGCCGTCAGGCACCACAATACCATATTGCGCCAGAATCTTTTTTGCTTGGTATTCGTGAATATTCATCTTACCTCTTATGCCGCGTCAGCGTATTCTCTAATTTTGCAGACCATTGACATCATGCCGTTGCGCCGGCTCGGTGTCAAATTCTCTTCTAATCCGAGTTTAGCAAAAATTTTCGCAACATCAATAGTTTTTATTTCTTCCGCACTTTTATCGTTGTATATCATCAAAACAATGGCAATAATGCCCTTCACCAAAATCGCGTCGCTGTCGCCGACAAAATGGATAACTCCGTTATGAAAAGAAGGCGTCAGCCACACCTGTGATTGGCAACCCTTTACCTTCCATTCGTCAGTCTTAAACGCATCCGGCATCGGTTCAAGTTGACGTCCCAAATCTATCACATATTGATATTTTTCTTCCCAACTTTCAAAAAAGGAAAAATTGTCAATCAGTTCTTCAATATCCATCAAAACAACTCCAACATCTCTTTGGCTTCGTCCGTTAACTTGTCCGGCGTCCATGCCGGTTCCCATACCAGCTTTACCTCAACTTTTCCGACTCCGGTTGTCTGCGCCACCGCGTCGGCCACTTGTTGCGGCAACACACCGGCAATCGGACACGTCGGCGCCGTCAGCGTCATATCAATAAAAATATCGCCGTTTTCTTTCTGATCAATCTTATAAATCAGCCCCATATCATAGACATTTATCGGAATTTCCGGATCCGAAACCGTACGAATGGCCGCAATAAGCGCGCTCATCTCAGCCTTATCAGTATCCGCCGCCAAACTTTGTCCGGCATAGGCCACAAATTCCGGCAACGGCTCAATATTTTGCACGGCCGTGCTGTCATCAATACTCATTGCCTGTAACAAACGGCTTTCCGTTGCACCTATCGTTTCGTTTTCAACGATTTCTTTTTTTTCTGCAGTTTCCATCAGTCTTCTCTAAAAAATTTTTCCGCTTTTAAAAGCGCATTGACCAACGCATCAATATCTTCCCTGGTGCTGTATAAACCCAATGATGCGCGCGCCAAAGACGTATATCCCATGCGGTTCACCAGCGGCTCGGCACAATGATGTCCGACACGAACGGCCACATTTTCTTTATTCAGGACAAAGGCTAAATCCTGCGGATGAAGCCCTTTGATATCAAAGCTGAAAACACCGCCTTTGTTCGGTGCCGTGCCGATAATTTTCAGCCGCGGGACTTCATGTAAGCGATTTGTGGCATAGCTGACCAATTCTTTTTCATGTGCCGTAACATCGCGCATGCTCAACTTGGTCATATAACGCAGGGCTTCCGCCAAGCCGATGGCCTGCACCGAAGCCGGCGTTCCCGCCTCGAAACGTGCCGGAATTTCGGCATACGTCGTTTCGGTATAGGTTACCGTATCAATCATATCACCGCCGAACTGATACGGCGGCATGGTGTTCAAAATTTCCGCACGACCGTATAACACGCCGATCCCCGTCGGTCCGTACGTTTTGTGTCCGGAAAACGCCAAAAAGTCACAATCAATATCTTGCACATCAATTTGATGATGCACCGCAAACTGGCAGGCATCAACCAAAACTTTGGCACCGGCACGATGTGCCGCGGCGGTTATTTCTTTAATCGGGAAAATTGTGCCGAGAACGTTGGACATCGCCGTTACGGCCACCAACTTGGTCTTTTCCGACAGCATGTCGTTAAAAGCTTCCGCATTATAATCGCCGTCATCAGTAATGGCAAACACCCGAAGTTTGGCACCGGTTGAACGGCAAATTTCCTGCCACGGCACCAAATTGGCGTGATGCTCGGCTTCGGAAATCAGCACTTCATCGCCGCTCTGCAAATTGGCTCTGCCCCATGAAGCGGCAACCAAATTAATTGATTCGGTGGCGTTGCGGGTAAAAACAATTTCGTTTATGTGCCGCGCATTGATAAAACCGCGCACGGTTTCGCGGGCATTTTCGTATTCTTGTGTGATGGCATCGGCAAAATAATAAGTACCGCGATGCGGATTGGCATATATCGAGTTATATACCATCGCCATTTTATCCAAGACCTGATGCGGTTTCTGCGCCGATGCGGCCGTATCCATATACGTTACCGGTTTTCCGTTAATCAATTCACGGAAAATCGGGAAATCTTCTCTTATTTTATATACGTCATACATACGGACATCCTCTGTTATGCTCTTGCGATTCACATATTTAATTTGAAAAAAAATTTTTTTCAAGTTTTATATTTGCCATTTGCCATTATATTTACAAAAATACGCCCAAATCAAAAATATTTAAAAAATAGTTATTTTTATGGTTGACAGCGCCAAAAACTTATGTATATTACAAGCCATTGCTTTATGTTTAAATTAAAGGTGAAAGAATATGTACGCAGTAATTAAAACAGGCGGAAAACAATATAATGTAACAACAGGTGATGTTGTTAAAATTGAAAAAATCGCCGGTGAAGAAGGTAAAGAGGTTGTTTTCAACGAAGTCTTGGCTTTGGATTCAACCATCGGTACGCCGTTGGTAAAGGGTGCAAGCGTTAAAGCTTTGGTTGTTAAACAAGCTAAAGATGCGAAAGTTATTGTTTTCAAGAAGAAGAGAAGACAAAACTATCGTCGTAAAAACGGTCACAGACAAAATATCACGATTGTTAAAATCACTGATATTTTAGCTTAATGAAAGGGAGAAAGCGTTATGGCACATAAGAAATCTGGTGGTAGCTCCAATAACGGTCGTGATTCCGAAGGTCGTCGTTTGGGCGTTAAGAAATTCGGTGGTGAAGCTGTTATCCCGGGAAACATCATCATTCGTCAACGTGGTACTAAATATCACGCAGGACAGAATGTCGGCTTGGGTAAAGATCACACGATTTTTGCAACTTCCGAAGGCAAGGTTGAATTCAAAACCAAGGCTGAAGGCAAAGTTTACGTTTCCGTTGTAGCTGAATAGTCCGGAATAGATACTTGTTAAGGGGCTTTATGCCCCTTTATTTGTATAAATAAGTTTCCGAAAGTATAGCAAATGAAGTTTCTCGATCAAGCTAAAATCTACATCAAAGCCGGTGACGGCGGAAAGGGTTGTGTCGCTTTCCGACGCGAAAAGTTTATTGAGTTCGGCGGTCCGAACGGCGGCGACGGCGGCAACGGCGGCAGCGTTTATTTTGAAGCGGTCGAAAACTTAAACACGCTGATTGATTTTCGCTATCAGCAACATTTTAAGGCGCAGAAAGGTCAACAGGGCATGGGCTCGGAAATGACCGGCTATAAAGGCGAAGACTTAATTATCAAAGTTCCAGTCGGTACCGAAATCGTGGCCGAAGACGGCGAAACCGTTATTAAAGATATGGTTACCGCCGGTGAGCGCTTTTTAATTGCTCAGGGCGGACGCGGCGGTGCGGGTAACGCCCGTTTCAAGTCATCGACCAATCAGGCACCGCGCTATGCCGGACCGGGAACACCGGGCGAAGAAATATGGGTTTGGCTGCGCTTAAAAATTATTGCCGATATCGGTTTGATTGGTCTGCCGAATGCCGGTAAATCGACTTTTCTGTCTGCCGTTACTTCGGCAAGACCGAAAATTGCCTCCTACCCGTTTACCACCATGCACCCGCCTTTAGGTGTGGCGTGGATTGACGGTCAGGAAATGGTTTTGGCTGATATTCCGGGATTGATTGCCGGTGCACATGAGGGTGTCGGCTTGGGCGACAGATTTTTAAAGCACGTCGAACGCTGTTCGGCCTTTTTGCACGTTTTGGATGCAACGGCAGAAACCGTAGCGGAAGATTACAAAACCATTCGCCAAGAACTGAAACTCTATAATGAAAAATTGATTGAAAAACCGGAAATTGTCGCTTTAAACAAGTGTGATGCTTTGAGCGACGAAGAGGTTGCCGAAAAAATCGCGGCCTTAAAAAAAGTCTGCAAACATCAGATTTTTGCTATTTCGGCGGCCGCACATCAGGGTTTACCGCCTTGTTTGCAGGCATTATCCGGGTTTGTAACCAAAAAATCGCAACCGCAAGAAAACGAAAAAGAAATCGTTGTTGCGGAAAAGAAAGCGTGGTCACCGCTTGATTAAACAGGAGAATAAACGTGGAAAAGAAAGCATTGAGTGATACTAAAATTCTGGAAATCGTTAAAAACGCCATGGAAGACATGAAGGCTGAAGATTTGGTGGTTATTGACTTAGCCGGCAAAACTTCTATTGCCAGCTTTATGGTGGTCGCCAGCGGAACTTCCAACCGCCACGTTGCATCTATTGCACAAAAAGTTGAGGAAAATCTGAAAGCTGCCGGTTGCCGTTGTACCATGGAAGGTGAAACCAAAGCTGATTGGGTTTTAATTGACGCTTATGATGTCATTGTCCACATCTTCCGTCCTGAAGTCCGCGATTTTTACAATTTGGAAAAAATGTGGCAATCAGTCGCCAATCTGCGTAAAGAATAAATATGAAAATAACCGTCATCGCCATCGGCAAATGCAAAAAAGGTTCGCCCGAAGCAGCCATTATCGCCGAGTATATCAAGCGTTCCGGTTGGGATGTCATCATTAAAGAAAAAGATAATTCCACACAGGAAGACGAGGCTAAATTTTTGCAAAGCGCGATTCCGCACGGCGCTAAAGTGATTGTTTTGGACGAGCGCGGCGTAAACATCAAAAGTTTGGAATTGGCAGATAAAATTGCCGGTTGGATGAACAACGGCTGTGCCGAAATATGCTTTTTAATCGGAGGTGCCGACGGTCATTTGCAGTCTACCCGCGATATTGCCGATTTAATTCTTTCTTTCGGCAAGTTAACCTTGCCGCACATGTTGATGAGAGCTGTTTTGTGTGAGCAAATCTACCGTGTACAGACAATTATCAATCACCATCCGTACCATCGGGAATAAAAAAGCCGAACCGTTAAAATCAGCCTAAAGCCGGCAGAACGCCTTTAACGTTTTCGTTATAATATTCTTCAGCCCAAGCGCGCATTGAATCTAAAACCGGTTTCAAATTATATCCCAAACTTGTCAGAGTATATTCAACTCTCGGCGGAATCTGTGCATAAACCGTACGAATCAAAATGCCTTTTTCTTCAAGAGCGCGCAAATTGGCTGTCAGAACCTTCTGCGTAATATCGCCGAGTTCTTTTTTAATCTCGCCGAAACGCTTGGTTCCGTCCATCAATTCTTGTATAATCATGACTTTCCAACGATCACCCATCGTTTTCAAAGCCATCTCAACCAAATTTTGTGACATTTCTATCATTGTTTTGCTCCAAATGTACATTCGTTTTGCTGTATAGCATATCCATGATGTGATTTCAAGAACAAAAAAAATTTTATACAAACATCTTCAAAAAAAGGTTAATCCGATTATTTATAAGTTCAGAGAAAGGAATGAAAATGCGCAGAATCTGTCTGTTTGCCGGCTATGATGCCCAAAACAAAGTTCAAGACTATGTGGTTTATCTGGTTAAAAAATTATCCTTAATCAGTGACGTTTATTATATGGGAAACAGTCATTTGCCGACCGATGAACTTTCAAAGTTAGTACCTTACACCAAACTTGCCGATACCTGTGCGCATCAACAGCGCTGTTTCGGTTCGTGGCAACGCCTGATTGCGTTGCTCGGGTGGGAAAATCTGTTGCGTTACGATGAGTTAATTTTATGCAACGACAGCGTTTACGGGCCGTTTCAAAATCTTGAAAATATTTTCAAAACCATGAAAGGGCGCGGCTATGATTTTTGGTCCATGACCGCCGATTATGCCTATGATTTTCATTTGCACAATTATTTCATGGTCTTTTCCGCCGCCGTCATCCGCAACCGCGTTTTTCAAAACTTTTGGAGCAGTATTCCGCGCTATAGCGTCATTTACAACTGCTCGTTTGAGCTGACGCCGCTTTTGTTGGATGAGGGTTTTGTCGGCAACAGCTACATCCGCGGCTATCGCAACGAAAACATTATGCAACAACCGCAAAAAATGGTGCATAATTTCAAATTGCCGTTTGTTAAAACCAAGAGTTTTTTACCGCATAACAAATATACCGCGGGTTCGGGCTTGGCTTTGCGCTATCGCATTCGAACCCAAAGCAACTACGACACCGGCTTAATCAATGCGCATATCAAAGCCAATAATCTGCCGCAAAGCTGGGGACAAAAACTTGCGATTTTATCCGGTCTTTAACTTTCGTCCTGCCAGGCATTGACCAGATGTTTAATCCGAAACGGGAAATGAACCAGAACGCAGTCAAAACGCTTGTCAAAATCATCATATTCCCGATGTTTTTGTAAAAAGCTGCGTGCACCGCTCAAAATCCGCTGCCGTTGCCGCGCCGAAACAGCGTAGGCTGCCGCATCAAGGCTTTCCCGTTGTTTCACTTCAACAAAAATCAGGGTATGTTTCTTTTGCATGATTAAATCGATTTCACCGGCCGTGGTGCCGCGTCCGGTTTTAAAATTTTTGCATACCAGGCGATATCCGCAGCATTGCAGATATATTCCGGCCACCCGCTCGGCCCACTTTCCCTTATCATAACTGTTCATTTTTCAGTTCCAGCGCCAACGCATAAACCTCATTTTTGTTCAAGTGATAATTTTGCGAAAACTCCTTAACCGCTGTTTTTAATGAGGTTTCCCGCAAACGAGCGGCCAACAATT
Organism: Alphaproteobacteria bacterium; assembly: GCA_017960745.1. Taxonomy (GTDB): domain Bacteria; phylum Pseudomonadota; class Alphaproteobacteria; order RF32; family CAG-239; genus RUG410. The sequence continues at coordinate 18,246 of JAGCYN010000132.1, forward strand.
CACGTAGATTATCCAAAGACGGCGCTGTTTCTGTCGGCGGCGCTACCATAAGCACAAACTCGCCCCGCGGTTCGTTGATCGTAAAATATTCCGTCAGCTCATTTGCCGTTCCGTTGACGGTTTCCTCATACATCTTGGTTAATTCGCGCGCCACGGCGATTTGACGACAACCGAAACTTTCGGCGGCCTGTGCCAAACTTTTCAGCAAACGTGGTGCCGTTTCATAAAACACCAGCGTCGAATTCAAATTTTTCAGTTCCTCAAACAAATCCTGTCGCGCCTTTTCTTTGTTGGGAATAAAGCCGGCAAACATAAAGCGGTTGGTCGGCAAGCCGGAAAGCTGCAACGCCGTAATCACCGCACAAGCACCCGGCACGGCGGTAACATAAATGCCGCGCTCGCGGCAACGGCTAACCAGTTTATACCCCGGATCCGAAATCAGCGGCGAACCGGCATCGCTGACCAGCGCCATCGCCTTCTCTTCTTCGATGATATCCGTTAACATCTGCGCCTTTTCGTCTTCGTTATGGTCTTCATAACAAATAAACCGTTTTTGCAATGAAATTCCCAACAGCGAAAACAGTTTTTTGGTCACGCGCGTGTCTTCGCAAGCCACCACCGGCGCTTCCCGCAAAATTTCTTTGGCACGCTCGTAAATATCCTGTAAATGTCCGATTGGCGTGGCAATGATGTATAATCCGCTTCTTAACATTTTCTTAAACTTTAACTTTACAAAAAATTTATTTTGAGTATATTGGCATTGTTTGATATTTTGAGGAAAATTGCAAGTGTTAAAAAAATCTGTCGTTATTTTATGCGGTCTGTTGCTGGCCGGTTGCAGTGTGTGGCGGGGGTTTTCCGGCCATACGCCGTCGTATGAGTATGCCAAAGGTACGGTTTCGGAACCGTTATCGGTTACCGGCATGACGGATTATTCACAAGTTGACTTAGGCAACGCCGAGAGTTTTCGGGTGGCGATGCTGTTGCCGTTGAGCGGACAAATGGCCGGTATCGGTAAAAGCATGAAAAATGCCGCCACCATGGCCATCGGTGATTTGAACAACAATCATCTGGTTATTCAGTTTTATGACACCAAGAGCAACGCCAGCGGCGCGCGGGTTGCCGTTGAAAACGCCATCAATGCCGGCAGCAGTTTGATTTTAGGTCCGCTGTTGAGTGATGAAGTTGCCGCCATTGCCGGTGAGAGCAAAAGCAAAGATATTCCGGTTATTTCGTTTTCGACATCGCCGAGCATTCTCGAATCGGGTGTTTATTCGCTCGGCTTGCTCAACGAGGAGCAAATTAACCGCATCGTACGCTATGCCGTCAGTCAGGGTCGTCGTCGTTTAGCGGCTGTTTTACCTGACAATCAGAGCGGTTTGAATATGTTTAAATCGCTGATGAAAGTTACCCGTTCCGCCGGCATGAATTTGGTTAAAGTCGGCTTTTATAACCCGAACAGCATGGACTTTACGTCGCTTGTTACCTCGATGACCGCACACAGCGCGCAAGCTGAAGGCGGCGGCAAAAGTTTCGGCTTTGATGCTTTGCTGATTCCGGAAAGCGGCAACCGTCTGAAAGCCATTTCTTCAATGTTCAGCTATTACGATGTGGCCGCACCGCAGGTTTTGTTTATGGGTACTTCGGTATGGGCCAACAGCAATCTCAGCAAAGAAACCGAGCTTTACGGCGCCGTTTATCCGGTGATGTCGTTAAACAGATTGCGCAACTTTGAGCAGAAATACGTTGACTTGTTCGGCGAGCGTCCGAGCGGTTTAGACATTTTTGCCTATGATGCCGTGGCGTTGGCCTCTGCCCTGTCGCATAAAGACAGCCGTTCGCTTGAAGAACACATTTTAAGAATGGACGGTTATTACGGCATGAGCGGTGCTTTCCGTATTTTTGCCGACGGTAGAAACGAACATGGTTTGGATGTGGTTCGTATCACGCCGGACGGCGAACAGGTGGTTGAAGCGGCCCCGAGCAAGTTCTACACCATTCAGGCAGATTACGTTCAAGGACAAACCGATATCAGCGGCAGCAGTTATTCCAACTATTACGATATGCCGCAAATCTACGGCAAGAGTGCGGCTGATTTGCAAAACATGTTGCGCTGAAAATAAAAGAATTGCCCTGTTTTTTATGTTCAATAAATTGATTTTTTGCTTGCAAACAAACTGAATTTGAACAATATAGAAAACAGGTTTATGAAGGGCTTGGGGTTATACCGTCGCCAATCCGGTCAGGTTCGGAAGGAAGCAGCCGTAACGACAGGCGTAAGGTCTAAGTCCCTTCTCCTCGTAATTGGTAAAGAAAATGGCAGAAGCAGCTGAAAATCAATATATTGCCCTGGCGCGCAAATATCGTCCGCAAACTTTTGAAGATTTGCTCGGACAAGACGCGTTGGTGCAAACTTTGACCAATGCCATTAAAAGCAATCGCATGCACCATGCCTACATTTTAACCGGCATTCGCGGCGTCGGCAAAACCACAACGGCGCGGTTGATTGCGCGGGCGATTAACTGTATCGGTCCGGACGGTAAAGGCGGTCCGACGATTCACCCGTGCGGCGAATGCGAAAATTGCAAAGCGATTGCGGCCGACCGGCATATTGATGTGATTGAATTTGATGCCGCCTCCAAAACCGGCGTTGATGATATGCGCGAAATTTTGGACGGTGTACGTTACAAACCGGTCAGCGCACGTTATAAAGTCTATATTATCGACGAAGTGCACATGCTCTCGAAAAGTGCGTTTAATGCGCTGTTAAAAACGTTGGAAGAACCACCGGCGCATGTCAAGTTTATTTTTGCCACCACCGAAATTCGCAAGGTACCGGTAACGATTCTGTCGCGTTGCCAACGTTTTGATTTGCAACGTTTGAGCATTGAAACGCTGCTTAATCTGTTTCATAAAGTTTTGCAGCAGGAAAACATCAAAGCCGAAGAAGAAGCGCTGCAAATTGTGGCGCGGGCGGCGGACGGTTCGGCGCGTGACGGACTGTCGATGCTTGATCAGGCGATTGTACTCGGCGACGGCGCCGTTTTATCGGCAACCGTGCAAAATATGTTGGGATTAGCTGATCGTCAGCAGACGGCCGCGCTTTATGAAAAATTATTGGAAGGCGATATTGCCGCCGTTTTGCAAAATCTGCAAACCATGTATGTGAACGGCGCGGCACCGACGGTTATTTTGCAAGATTTGATTGATTTGACGCACTTACTGGCTAAAGTTAAGATTATGCCTGAATTTTTGAATGATGCGTCGCTCAGCGAAACCGACCGGCTGATGTGTCAAAAACTCAATGCGGCACCAATCAGTATTCTTTCAAAAATCTGGCAGATGCTCATCAAAGGTCTGAGCGAGCTGCAATATGCCACCGTGCAGATTGATGCCTTGGAGATGATTTTAATGCGAATCGCCTTTTCGGCCAGTCTTCCAAGTCCTGCAGAACTGCTGAAGGAATTAAAAAAAAAATCAACTCTGAATCCTGATGCGCCGGAAACGACGATTGACGCACCGGAGGGAAGTTTGGCGGCGGAAGAACGGATTGTGTTGGATTCCACCGATGATTTGATTCGTTTGCTGACAGCCAAAAAACAGCCGCTGTTGTTGTTTGCGGTTAAAAACGATATGTCGTTCAAAGCCTTTACCGACGGCCATATTCACGCGGCGCTTTCCGAAAAATCGGATAAGAATCTGATTGCCAATCTGCGCAAATTTTTGGAAAAAGAAACCGGTCGTTCGTGGATTATTGATATAGACTACGAGCCTTTGGGCGAAACACTGGCCTTTAAGGAAAAGCAAGCACTGGACCAGGATAAGAAAAATATCTCTGAATATCCGCTCGTAAAAGCTATACTTAGCGAATTTAACGGTGCTAAAATAGAAACAATCATACGCCGACAGGTCATTGAAGCGGCAGATGCCGAAAGCGATGATTTTGGAGTTGGCGCCATGAATACAGAAACGTATGAAAATGAGGAAAACTAAATGTTAAATATTCAAGGTATTATGAAGCAGGCGCAACAAATGCAGCGCAAAATGCAAGAAACCCAAGCCAAACTCGGCGCTGAAGAAAAAGAAGGTACCAGCGGCGGCAATTTAGTTAAAGTTGTGTTGAACGGCAAGTCTGAAATGAAGAGCCTCAGCATTGATAAATCGCTGTTAAAAGCCGACGAGGTCGATATGCTGGAAGATTTGATTATTGCCGCTTACAATGACGCTCATCAAAAGGTTGACGCCATGATGGAAGAAGGCATGAAAGAAGCCACCAACGGCGTCGGCTTAGGCGGTTTGAAACTTCCTTTCTAGGGCACGCAAATTGCAAAGCAACAGCGTTGAAAAATTAATTAAGATTATTGCTAAACTTCCGGCGCTCGGAACCCGTTCTTCGCGCCGGATTGTTTTGCATTTGCTGAAGAAAAAAGAAGCGACGATGTTGCCGCTGATTGAGGCTTTGCAAGATGTAGCCGATAACATAAAAAAATGTCCGATTTGCGGCAATTATGACACCGACGAGCCGTGCAGTATTTGCCGCGACCAAACGCGCGACGGCGATGTGTTGTGCGTGGTGCAGGATGTGGCCGATTTATGGGCAATGGAACGTGTCGGTCTGTATCGCGGACAATATCATGTGTTGGGCGGCGTGCTGTCGGCACTTGAAGGTGTAACGCCGGAAGATTTGAACGTTGAAGCGTTGCTCAAACGGGTGGCTTCGGGCGCAATTAAAGAGATTATTTTGGCGTTGCCGGCCACTATTGACGGACAAATTACGGTGCACTATTTATTATCGCGCCTGAAAGAATATCCGCTGAAAATCACCACCTTGGCACAAGGCATTCCGGTTGGCGCGGAACTGGATTATATGGACGACGGCACCATTCAGTTGGCCTTAAGTGCCCGCAAGGAATTATAATTTTGAATAAATATCCCCTAATCCGCTTTCGGGGCTGATTTTTTAATTTTCTCGCGGATAAATGCCGTCAGTTTTTCCGGCTCATCCCACACCACGGCAATTTCCAAAACATTGATATACTTTTGCATCGAGATCGGTATCTTCACAAAATCTTTACTGGTGGTATAAACATCGGCATTCATTTCCGCCGCGCGGTGCAAAATTTGCTCCAACTCTTTTTTCTGATAAAAATGATGGTCCGGAAAATCAATGGTTTCAACAATATTCAACCCCTGCGACTGCAACGTGCGATAAAATTTTTGCGGATGTCCGATGCCGGCAAACGCTATCACATCATTTTTTGTGGTCGCCGTCTGCACCACTTCCGTATGTCCGAAAAACACCGGCAATTTACTGCGTTCGGACAGATTGTGCTTGTCTTTGCCCAAAATAATCAGCGCATCTGCTCGCTTAATGCCGTCATCAAACGTTTCACGCAACGGTCCCGCCGGAATAATTTTGCCGTTGCCGATACCGTAATTGCCGTCAAACACCAAAAAGGATAAATCTTTATACAAACTCGGGTTTTGAAAACCGTCGTCCATAATCACCACGTCCGCGCCCTCCTGCAAAGCCAGTTGCGCCGCCTTATAGCGATTGGCATTTACGGCAACCGGTGCCTGCTGTGACAGCAACAGCGGCTCATCGCCGACGTCCTGCGCCGTGTGCTTTTTGTTGTTCACAATCACATTCTGTAGCTTGCCGCCGTAACCGCGGGTCACAAAAAACGGATGATACATTTCGGTTGCCAACATTTTGGCCAGCGACAACGAAACCGGCGTTTTACCGGTACCGCCCGCCGTAATGTTGCCGACGCAAATTACCGGTATTTCAATCTTTGGCGATTTCACCAGTTTTAAACGCAACTGCGTCAAAAAGCCGTAAATACACCCGATGGGCGTCAACAGCTTTGACGTTAAAGAGTTTGAATGCCAAAAATCAGGAGTCTTCATTCACCATATACCCTTGAATTTTTTCCACAATGCCTTCCAACACCTTGGCTTCACTGGTTGCCCAGTTATAGGCCAGACTGCGCTTTGCCTCCAACAATTCCTTATTACTGAGAAGCTGTTCCACCATATCCATCAACTCAATAACATCGTTAACCTGGATAATACCATCGGCGTGTTTGGCGCGGTTCATCGCGTCGGTGAAGTTGTGCATATGCGGCCCCACCACCACGGCATCGCGACAACGCGACGGCTCCATAAAGTTTTGTCCGCCGTGCGGAATCAGCGAACCGCCAATGAACACAATCGGCGAAATTTCATACCATATCCCCATTTCACCGATGGTATCCGCCACATAAACCTGTGTATCCGCCGTAATTTTATCGCCGGCAGAACGCAGCGCCACTTTCAGTTTATAGGTGTCACGCAGTTTATCGCGAATCTCTGCCCCGCGGTTCGGATGCCGCGGCGCAATCAAGGTCAGCAAATTCGGATGCTTGGCTTGCAATTCGTTCAGAAAACGACCGATTTTAAATTCCTCATCATCATGCGTCGAGCTGGCTAACCACACCGGACGCTTGCCGATTTGCTTCAAAACTTCGGCTTTTTTATCCTGATCAACCGGAATCGGCAGACCGGCATACTTCAAGTTGCCCAAACACATTGCATCTTTGGCACCCAAAATCCGCAGACGATAGGCATCTTCTTCCGACTGTCCGAGGCAAGCCGTGAAGCAACCGAGCAGCTCTTTGATAATAAAATCAAACTGTTGCCAACGCTTAAAAGATTTGTTGGAAATGCGACCGTTGATTAAAATCAGCGGAATGTTTTTGCGTTTGATGGCCGATAACATCGCCGGCCAAAATTCCGATTCAAACCACAAGGCTATCGTCGGTTGCCAATAACGCACAAAACGCGTGGCAAACACCGGATTATCAATCGGTAAATATTGGTGAAAAGCCCTTTCCGGCAAGCGTTTGGCCATCACTTCAGCCGAGGTGGTCGTTCCCGTTGTCACCATCACATGCACATCGGGATACAGCTCAAGCAAACGGTTAATCAGCGGCAACATAGAAATTGATTCGCCCACCGACGCACCGTGCAACCAAATCAAGCGCCCTTCCGGACGTTCTTTGTTCGGCCGCCCGATACGTTCGTTAAACCGTTTGATATCCTCTTTGCCGATTTTTTTGCGCTTTTCAATGTAGCGGCGAATGGCTATCGGATACAAAATACGCACCAAGGTGTTATAAATTCCTATGAACATCTTCTCTTTCCTTTTTTCTGACCATCGTTTCTGCGGTTTTTCTTCGCTTCTTTTCCTTGTTCAATCAACGGCAGTCCCATTTGTTTATCGAGCTCCCATGTTAAGTCATTGAGCATTTTTTCAACTTTCTGCCGATATTGCTCCAAAATTTCTTCATCGGCATCAGCCGGTACAAATATCGGCTCGGTGATGGCATACATACCTTTGCGGAACGGCGGCGGCACCAACATATTATCCCAACTGCGCTTAATCACCTTCGAGCCGGCAATACTGTAAGTAATACCCAAAATCGGCTTGCCGGACTTCTGGGCGAAAAAAATCGGGCTCATAGAAAGCTTCATGCACGGTCCGCGCGGTCCGTCCGGAATAATGGCAATGCTGTTGCCTTCCTGCAGATTGCGCATCAGCTCGATGGCGGCTGCCTGAGAATTTCTGTCGCTGGA
>JAGCYN010000133.1 GCA_017960745.1 Alphaproteobacteria bacterium
CGGCGTTTGTAAAATTGTTTGGTTTTCAGGTTTCAAATACCCTCTTTCGCGCATAACACGTTCCAATGTTTGGCGCACAGTTTCATTTTCATCATTATTCATTATCTTATTCCTTTCATAAAATGCAAAAAACCGCACGCTCTCCAGCGCACGGTTTTTCTTAAATTTAAAATAAAAAAGAACGAATCTTTTCAGATTTCGTTCCGACTCATCAAATGGAATTCACCCTCGAATCCCATTCTAGCTTTTTTAGTAACACAAAGGTGACCAAATGTCAAGATTTTTCTTATTTTATATAAGCAAATTATCTTTTTTATAAGTATCGGAGAAATTTTATCTTATTTTATTTTTTGATAAAGCGGATGATTTTGCAAAATTTCCGCTTCTTTGGCCGCCTTTTGATACGCCGCCGAATCAAGACCGAATCTGGCGCCTATTTCGGCAACTCTTTCTTCAAAAGTAAAATCCTCGCCCTTGGGACCGGTCGTCATATCGGCACAATTTAAAACAAACAATTCATCAGACATATCAAGCACACTTTCGTCCCCGTGAAGCGCAACTTCTCGCCAATATTTATACCCGGAACGCTGCAGAATTTCACCGCCGACTTGCGCATGTCCCTGATTGGCTTCAATAAACTCATAACCGAAATCATGCAATAACCCGAGCACAAACATATCTTCGGCAAACCGCGGATTATCCGGCCGCAGTTTCAAAGCCAACGCTTTCGCTTTACGCGCTACACCCAAAATATGTTGCCATCTGTCCGCTGTAATCATGAATGTCTTTGCCCTCAAAACTCAGTTTCTTTTCAGCAATTTCTGTGCCGCACCGGCAAGCCGCATAATCGTATACGAAGCAATTTCTTCCGCCGGCATTCCGGTGGTTTTGCAATCGCGCTCGCAATCATATAATTTACCCAGCGCATCCATCAGATAATCCTTACGCCAAATCCGCAACTGACGCGTAAAATCATCCTTGCGATAAAACATCAGCGGCGGTCGCAGAGATTTTAACGCACCGTCCGTCGTGGCACCGTTCTCAATCTGCGCCCCGCAATCCAACAACTTCATAAAGTGATACGACAATTGCCGTATCAACATTGAAGCATCTTCGCCCTCTTTAATCAGTCGATTGAAAACCGCCGTCGCTTTGGTCACATCGCCGCCGGCCGTATAATAACATAAGTCTTCAATATTGGCGCCCGCCACATCGCTGACAGCCGCTTCCGCATCTTGCCTCGTCACATTTTTGCGTTCACCGAGATACATCGCCAACTTATCGATTTCCCCCTGATTGATTTTGCGATCCGGAGATAAACGGGAACACAAAAGCTGCAGTGTCGGCATATCAATCGTCAGCCCTTTTTCATGCAACATTCGCTCTGTATCTTCGGCAATATCGCTCTCGCGCTCTTCATAACAGCCAACAATAATCACATCGGCACGGTCTTTTGCCCATGTAATCAGCGAAGAACGCGTGTTTAGTGAGGTTGAAGATAAAATCAATAAGTTTTCCGACACGGTTTCCGGTATCATATTTTTATGAAATGCCGCCAAATTATTATCGGCGTTTTTGACCACCACCGCGCGACGTCCGCCCATCAGCGACTGGGCATGAAACTCGGCATAAACCTCGCCGCCGTCTTTGGAAACATCGTCCATTTCCAACGCGGCATAGCGAAACGCATCATTGACATCACCGCAAACCGCTTCGGCACATTTTTTTTGCAACATGGCAATCGCGCCTTCGTTGTTGCCAAACAGCACGATGCATTTAACATCCGGATTCGGATTACGGCAAAAACTTTCTATTTGCGCCGGCTTAAAATTCATCCGGATTCCCGCGTTTGGTTTTCATCGAATGGAAATAAGCACCTAAGCGCAGCGAAATATCGTTGGCAATAATTTTGGCGCCGTCTTTTTCGATTTTTTTCTTATCCATACTGGTGGAATACGGATTGTCCAACAAGTCGTAGCTGAGGTAAATCCAGCTTTGTCCGCTGACAAGCTGCCCGTCTTTCTTGCTCCACAACGAATAGTTCAAGGTATATTTGACCTTTTCGCGCGTTGCCGTAATATCGTCACGCAGAGCCTGCTGCGTAACGTCTTTATTGACTGGCTCCAACTTCAAAAAGTATTTGGCGCACTTCGGTGTGCCGAACGGATTAAAGGTATCCATCAACTCGTTTTTAATCATCTGCCCAATCCGATCGGAAACCGATTCGACTTTGATTTGTCCCATTTCCCGCACAATATCGGCATCAAACTCGTTGTTATAATACCACAAGTCATTACCGGCCGTTTTTTCAACGTACAGCGGCTCGAATCCGCAGGCCGTCAAGCCGCACAAGGCCAATAAGAACGCATATGTTTTTTTTCTAAGCAGCCACAATGTTCACAATCCTTCCCGGTACAACAATCACTTTTTTAACGGTTTTACCCTCTAACTGACGCGCCACATTTTCCAGCTTCAGAGCTTCAGCCTGTGCTTCTTCCTGCGTTGCCGTCTTGGCAACCGTAATGGTGCCGCGCATTTTGCCGTTCATCTGTACAGCCAAAGTAACCATATTTTCTTCAGCCAGTTTGGCATCACCGGCAGGCCAGCCCTCTTTAATGATCAGCGTGTTATGACCTAAACGCGCCCACATTTCTTCCGCCAGATGCGGTGTGAACGGACACAACAGTTTTAACAGCGTTTCATACATTCCGACCGGAATTTTTTCCATATCGGACAAATAATTCACATAGACCATTAACGCCGAAACCGCAGTATTAAACTTCATCTGATCAATACGCTCCGTCACATCCAAAATACAACGATGCATAGCGCGCAAATCATCAGCGCTCATCGAAACATCGGCTTCGGAATAAACTTTTCTGAATAAGCCGTAAACCTTGCTGACAAAACGATAAACACCGTTTAAGCTTTCTTCCGACCACATGGCCACTTGGTCAAACGGTCCGATAAACATTTCATACAAACGGAAAGTATCGGCGCCGTAATTCTCAACAATATCATCCGGATTCACCACATTACCGCGTGATTTAGACATTTTCTCGCCGTCAGCCGCCAAAATCATACCGTGTGAGGTACGGCGATTATACGGCTCTGGCGTTGAAACATAGCCGCAATCATACAGGAATTTGTGCCAAAAACGTGAATACAACAAGTGCAACGTTGTATGTTCCATACCGCCGTTGTACCAATCAACGTTCATCCAATAGTCCAGCGCTTCTTTAGAGGCAAATTCCTTATCGTTATGCGGGTCGCAATAACGCAAGAAATACCACGAAGAACCGGCCCAGTTCGGCATCACGTCGGTTTCGCGACGAGCATGACCGCCGCACTTCGGACACGTGGTGTTTACCCAATCAGTCGCATTTGCCAGCGGCGAATCACCATTATCATTCGGACGATAATCCGGTACTTGCGGCAACGTCAGCGGCAATTCACTTTCCGGAATCGGTTGCCATCCGCAATGTTCGCAATAAACCATCGGAATCGGCTCGCCCCAATAA
>JAGCYN010000015.1 GCA_017960745.1 Alphaproteobacteria bacterium
AATATCAACCGTATAAATCAGCGTCACTTTGCTGTCTTTCGGCGCTTTGACCTTCCAAGAATAGTTGGAAACATTGACTTTCTCGCCCTTTACATTTTCCTTAACAATGCTGTATCCTTGCGGGAAGTTCTGTTTTACAATGACTTCGTTATCAACATCTTCGGCGTTGTTAATGGTGATGGAAGCCGTGTATGTTTTCATCAGTTTCAAATCATAGCAGGAATTTTCCTGACGCTTGGTGCGGCTGACTTCTTTTTCGGAAACCTTTTCCACCTTGCCGCTGACGGAAATGTTGAAAGCCCGCCCCAAATTCAGCCGAATGGTGTCTTCTTTAGAGGTGTTAGCAATGTGCGCCGAGCCGATAAATTGCAAATTGCCGCTCTTGTCGTTTTGGTAAAAACGCGCCGTACCTCCCGGCAGTGAAATGCCCAAATTGGCGGCCGTTGTGTTTTCCATTACATAGGTAATATCCGGGTGATGTTTTTCAAATTCGTCCTGCATCGAGTGGAAATAAATCGGGGAATGCAGTGTAAATTCTTTTTTGTACGCCACATCATTTCTTTCAATTAAGGCAATTTGTTTGGACTGGTGATTGGTCAGCGTCGCTGTTGCCGGAAGCGTATATAACTCATAACTGTTCAAACTTTCCGGTTCGGCAACGCTATTGGAGATTTCCTCAACCTCATCCATTGCTTTCATCGCATTAAACATAATTCCTCTTGCCATTATACGCGGCGTTCGGACCACGTTTATATCGCCGGCAATCAGTTGAATTTTGGCGTTTTCATAGTCAACGCCGGACTCGTTGGTAATGGTAACCCAGCCGGTTAAGTTTAATTTTTCACGATCGGCGATATTCAGCACATAATCGGTTTTCCAATTCAAACCGTCTGTCAAATAAGCCAAATTCAAATTTTTCGGACCGGCGCGATTAACATCGATTTTGGCGGTTAAGGTCGGTTTGTTGCTCATGCCTGCCGGCACTTTATCAAACATAATGCGCCCCGGAAATTCGGCATCAATACCCTTGGCCGTCTGCAAAATCGGCTGAGAACCGTTCAGCCCGAGCAACAGCGCTTTTTCATAACGGTCTTCGCCGTCTTCCGGATCGGTACGGACGGCAGTCACTTCCTGACCGATATATTGGGTTAAAAAGTTGGTATAAGACATCAGATTATAGCTGTAATTTTGTTCTCTGACTTTAATGCCTTCGCCGAAAATAATGGCGGTTTCCGATTGAATTTTCTTCGCCACACCGTCAAAAATCACCTCATTAACGCCCGAATGCAGATTAGCCGGACGAATATCTTTTACCAAAGCAACATTTTGATTGTAGATGCTGAGCGACAGATTATTGTCGCCGGTTGCCAGAACCAGCGGTTCCGCTGCGGCAGTGCCGATTAAAGCCGTTGACAAAGAAAGTCCCAAAATCCAAGCTCTCATAATATACCTCCTAATGTATCAATTTTAAATAATGTAAAATGATGTAGATTGCCGCACCCTGCAAAATCAGCATCAGCCAGAACATAACACGGTAACTGCGTTTTTTTGTTTTGTGGCGAAAGAATTTCTGAGCGATAAATGCGCCAATCCAGCCACCTAAAAATTCTAAAGCATGTAAATGCTCTTCCGGTACCCGCCATTGCCCGCGTTGCGCCGCGTGTTTGTCGGCACCGTAGGCAAAAAAGGTAACAATGTTTATGGCAACCAGGTGATAAACAACGAAAATCAGAAACGCTTTGTGAGAAAACATCAGTACCCGAAAGAAATAACTTTCCGTAATGTACGCAGCCAAAGTCATCGCCGCAAAATAGAATATAAAAAATTTATTGCGTTGCAACGGTGGCACCAAAGCCAACAAAGGCGTTAATATGGCAAGAAAAGTTATCAGCATCTTCGTTCCTGTTCGGTCGTCAGTTTAATATTTTTTTTGCGATTATTCAAGAGTTGTTTGCAAATATTAAGGTATTTTTAAATTTAATCGGATAAAAGTAAACTATATTACTGTTTGTGAGGAGCAAAAAATGAAAAAAACAGCAATCTTAAGCGCTTTGATTATGGTAACCGGATGTGCCGCAGCGCCTGTGGAAACGCAATCCGAAACGCCGGAAAACGCCGTTGTCCAAACACAGATGACCCCTGCCGCCATGCCGTGTTCGTATTCATGCAATTCACAGGGCGGATGTTACAGCGCACCGCAACCGGTGGTTTTGAAACCGCGCGTTACGGAAGTCTTAAGACCGAACCGTAAACGTCGTTGTTGTCCGGATGAGCCGGTGCTGCCGGGACAGGAAGGTATTGTTTATGTGCCGGATGCCCCTGAAATTTACGTGATTTCGGCAAACCGTACGGTGAATTCCATGCAAAAAGAAGCTGCTGCATTTTTGGAGCAAATCGGCACCATGAAAGTTTATGTTGCCGACGCCAAACCGAAGGCGGATGATTTACCTGGCGGCATTGAAAAAGGAATAGATACATTACGCAATCGCTTTGCCAATTTGAATAATGTTATTTTGGTTGATCGTCCGAGCCAGGCCGATTTTATCATCAACAGCGTTATTGATTGGTATGATACGCCAACCAAAACCGTGCCGGCCATTAAATACGACATGTTTTTAAATGCCAAAGACGGCCATGTTATCGGTGAATGGAGCGAAATTATTCATCAGACCGAAGGGGACAGAAGTTGGTGGTAAAAATATCAAAAGCCGTCATCTGCGGAATATGTTTGGCAACGCTTCCGTGTTTGTCTGTTTATGCCGAACCGGCTGAAGACGAACCGCGTTTTATTTCAGCAACTTCTTGTGAAGATCGCTCGCCCGATGTATCGGCTTTAACCACGGAAAACCGCGCGGTTGATCAAGCCAGTTTGGCCGCCATTAAAATGTCCGGCTTTATTCAAAAGAAATATCCGAACTTATCGCCGAGTGTGTTGGATATGATTGCTTATCGAATTATTGACGATCATATGTATGCCGTCAATCACAGCATTACGTTCAATGATGATTCGCATATTTGTGTTAAGGTTCAGGGCATGGTTTCAATATCGCCGGAAACATTGCAACAACTGGTGGAAGAATATCAAAGCAGCGAAATAACACCGCAGCAAATTGCCGAAGTCGCCGAGCAAGTCAAGGAAAATACCACGGTAAAACCGCAAAATTTGCAAGATAAAAAGCTGGTTTATATTCGTAAAATGCTTTTCTGGAACGGCGGCGAAACGGATGCTTATCGTGATTTGCTGACCGGCTTATTTGCCAACAGCACCTATTTTTACATCACCGATAAAGAAGATGTTGCCGATTACAGCATAATGCCTCAGTTGGTGCGCGCCGAAGTCGATGAAATTGATAAGGCTAACCACAAAATGCAAATGCAGATTCGGTTGGAAACGAATGCAACGCATAATGATGACTTTGAATTGCTGGAAGATGTACAAAACCATTTCATCTTGTTTGCGGCCGATAAAGACGAGCAGGAAGTTGCCGACGGCTTAATCAAAAAGTTGCTGACCAGAGCGGCCGATGAAATGCGTCGTAAACTTGATAAATATCTCGCAGAAACGCTGGAAAGCCAGATTCGTAAAGGTCAACAGGAAGAAACACCTGAATAACCGCTACGGATTTGAAAAGTTGTAAAGCGCCCGAAAAGGCGTTTTTTTGCTATCCGCAAATAAATATTTGGGGAAAATGATGCATAGCTATTGTAGAAGTCGCAACCATTTACTATATATAGGAAGAATGGTTTAAAACGGAGAACAACACCCATGTCGGATACAAAAGAAGAAGATAAAGTTATACAGCAGGAAAAAGAAGACGCGTTGCCGGTGCTGCCGTTGCGCGATGTGGTGGTATATCCGAAAATGATTGTGCCTATTTTCGTGGGGCGCGATAAGTCAATCGCTGCCGTGTTGCACGCCAATGATAAAGGTTCTGATTTGATTTTGGTGATGCAGAAAAAGGCCGATATCGAAACGCCGACAGCCAAAGATTTATATAAAGTCGGTACCCGAGCAAATGTGTTGCAAATGTTAAAACTGCCGGACGGCACCATTAAATTGTTGGTTGAGGGCATCGAGCGGGTGAAAGTAAAGTCTTTTACCGACCGCAAAACCTATATTGCCGCCAGCGCTGTCAGCCATCCGCAGGTTAAAGAAGATAAAAAAGAGTTGGAATCATGGGCGCGTGCCGTGATTGACCAGTTTGAAGAGTACGTTAAGCTCAATAAAAAGATTCCGTATGATGTCATTCAATCCGTTAAGCAGATTGATGACTATGACAAGCTTGCCGATACCATTGCCTCGCATTTGGTTTTGAAAACCGAAGATAAGCAGTTTTTGCTGGAAACCGATAATTTGCAATCCCGGCTTAATAAAATTTTGCAGCTGATTGAAACAGAGATGATGGTTTTGGAGGTTGAAGACCGCATTAAAACCCGCGTCAAAAAGCAAATGGAGAAAAGCCAGAAAGAGTATTATCTCAACGAGCAGATGAAGGCGATTCAAAAGGAGCTGAACGACGGCGAAGAAGATGAATACAGCAGCTATCTGCGGCGCATTCATTCCACCAAATTTACCAAAGAAGCCAGAGAAAAGGCTTTATCCGAGCTCAAAAAACTTCGTTCGATGGGAAGTAATTCACCGGAAAGTTCCGTGATTCGGAATTATTTGGATTGGCTTTTGGATTTACCGTGGGATAAAAAGACAAAATTAAACAAAGACTTATCGAAGGCTATTGAAATTTTGGAAGAAGATCACTACGGGCTGGAAAAGGTCAAAGAACGCATCGTGGAATATTTGGCGGTGCAGTCGCGTTCCAAACATTTGAAAGCGCCGATTTTGTGCTTGGTCGGCCCGCCGGGTGTCGGCAAAACCTCTTTGGGACGTTCAATTGCCAGAGCCACCAATCGACAGTTTGTTCGGGCTTCGTTGGGCGGTATGCGTGATGAGGCGGAAATCCGCGGTCATCGGCGCACTTATGTCGGTGCCATGCCGGGCAAAATCGTCCAATCCATGAAAAAAGCCGGTACCAATAACCCGCTGTTTTTGCTCGATGAAATCGATAAACTGGGCAACGATTGGCGGGGCGATCCGAGTTCGGCTTTGCTGGAAGTGTTGGATCCGGAGCAGAATAACACGTTTGAAGATCATTATTTAGGCGTTGATTATGATTTATCGGATGTGATGTTTGTGACCACGGCCAATTCGCTCGATATGCCGCGTCCGTTGCTCGATCGTATGGAAATCATTCAGCTTTCGGGTTATACCGAAGATGAAAAAATCGAAATTGCCAAGCGCCATTTGCTGGGCAAAGTTTTTGATGAAAATGCGGTTCAATGCTCGGAGCTGATTATCAGTAACGATGCCATTCGCGACATTATCCGCTACTATACCCGCGAAGCCGGTGTACGTAATCTGGAACGGGAATTGGCAACGATTGCGCGTAAAGCCACCAAAGAAATTTTGCTTTCCAAGAAAAAGTGCATCAAAATCGAAGTAACGCCGCAGAATCTGGAAAAATATCTCGGCGTAAAACGCTTCAGTTACGGCGAGGCGGAAAAGCAGGATCATATCGGGGTAACCACCGGTTTGGCATGGACGGAAGTCGGCGGCGATATTTTGTTTATTGAGGCGGTTGATATGCCGGGCAAAGGCAAAGTAACGCAAACCGGTAAACTCGGCGATGTGATGAAAGAATCGATTGATACGGCTTTTTCGGTGGTGCGTGCGCATTCCAAAGATTTAGGAATCGATCCGAAGGTTTTTGAAAAGA
>JAGCYN010000016.1 GCA_017960745.1 Alphaproteobacteria bacterium
AATTTGCCGGAAGCACAGCTTGACCGCTTTTTAATGTATATTAAAATCGGTCAGCCGGATGCCGCTTCCGAACATAAGATTCTGCATTTGGTCAGAGAAGAAGAAAATGCCGGCGGTCAAAGCAAAAACGCCAACTGCCGTTTAACGATTGAAGACATGTTGGCCGCCCGAAAAGAAAGTTTGAATGTTCATGTCAGCGAGGCCATTGAAGAATACATGGTCCAGTTGATTATGGCCACCAGACAGCCGGAAAAATATGATGAAAGCTTGAGAAATGCGTTATCGTTCGGTGCCAGTCCGCGTGCCACCATTGCGTTAGACCGTTGTGCCAAAATTCAGGCCTGGTTACAAGGGCGTGATTTTGTGGTTCCGGAAGATATTCATGCGTTGGTTTATGATGTGTTGCGGCATCGTCTGATTTTAAGTTTCGAAGCTCAGGCCGGCGGAATGACCAGCGACGATATTATCGCCAAACTGTTGAAAGTGGTACCGTTGCCATAGGGAGCGGAAGATGGGGTTATTTTCTTTTAATAAAGAAATAAAAGAAAAACAATACAAAGGGTTATGTGTTTCTGTTGAGGAATTAATTGAACAACAGAAATATTTACCTTATCTGTCAATGCAACATAATCATATAACCTCCAATCAGGCCGGCGACGTTAAATCGGTCTTCAAAGGCCGCGGTATGGAATTTGAAGAAGTCCGCGAATATATCTTCGGCGATGACGTGCGCGACATCGATTGGCGCGTAACCGCCCGCCGCCAAGAACCTTACACCAAAATCTTCAATGAGGAAAAAGACCGCGAAATCACGGTATTGTTGGACTTTTCCGCCTCAATGGTTTTCGGCACCCGAAAAGAACTGAAATCCGTCACGGCCGCCAAAGTCGCCGCTTTAATCGGCTGGTTGACCATACGCAACAAAGACCGTTTCGGCTTATTGCTGTTTGACGGCAATAAAACCACATATTTCAAGCCGCAAAACAATTTCCGCAATTTGATGCATGTTTTCAATCAGATTGCCGTTGAATCCCGCCGTATTCTTGAAAATGCGCAAAACGGCGACGTCAGCGAAGCATTGAAAATTTTGGAATATGGTCAAAAGGGGCAGGGAACGCTCTTTATTTTAAGTGATTTCTACAATTTTTCGGCCGAAAAGTTCAAAAAAATTGCCGCTTTATCCAAACGCCAAAAAATATATTGCATCAATATTTTCGACGTTATTGAAGAATTGCCGCCGGCAGCCGGTGTTTATGCCGCGCAGTACGGTGCCGATAAAGTCGTGTTTGACAGCGGACGGGAAGATTTCCAACAAAACTATCGCGCGCATTTTATACAACAACGCAACGGACTGAAGAAAAATTGCCAAAAATTCTTATGTAAATATATCGAAATTCGCACAGATGTGCCTATTTTCAAGCAATTAGCCCTGATATAAAATAACTTGACATAATCATATTATCGTGATAACCTCTATACAATTATTTTGAATATGAGGTAGAATAATGGTAAAAGTTAACGAAAATATATCATATAAAAGAGGGCAGGAATTATTAGATGCCGGCCAATATGAAGAAGCCGTCAGCAAATTTGCTGAGGTTATTGCAGAGAATCCTTTAGCGTGGAAAGCTCTGAACAGTCAAGGTTTTGCATATCAGAAAATGAGTCGTTATACAGATGCGGTGGAATGCTTTGATAAAGCGTTGGCCATCAACCCTAAGTCTGTGGAAGTCTTAAACAACAAGGGCGTAACACTGAGTATGCGCGGTTTATATAAAGAGGCGATTACGTGTTTTGATGATGCTTTTACCACCGATCGCACTTCGTTGGAAGCGCTGAACGGTAAAGCGATTGCTTTGCAGCACATGTTCTCTTATAAAGAGGCGCTGGATGTTTTGGAAGAAGCCATGAAAATTGACAGCAAACATCCGCAAACATTGCTCAGTATTGCCGTAACGCTGCAAAAATTAAAGCAATACGATCGTTCTATTTCATTCTTCAAGAAAGTTTTATCCGGAGATAAATATAACACCAAGGCTTGGAACGGCATCGGCGTAACCTATCAGCTGATGGGTGATAATGATTCTGCTTTGAAGTGCTTTACCAAAATTTTAAACATTAACAGCATGGATTTGCAGGCTTGGATCAGCATCGGTTATGTTTATCAGAAAATGTTCAAGTTTAAAGACGCCTTAAAGTGCTATAAGAAGGCACAGGCAGCCGTCAACGGCCGCTATAATCATAAATTGTATGACGGTTTGGCTTCATGTTTGACCAAGCTTTCCGAATTTGATCAGGCTATTGATGTTTATAAGATGATTTATCAAAGCGAAGAAGGCAAGAGAAAGTGGGATGCCCAACGCTCGATTAAGTTTGTGAACAAATTGAAGCGCAAACAGGCTATCGGCACCTTGCCTGATATTATTCCGCCTGAAGAAGCACCGGCTGAAGCACCTAAAAAGCCGGATGATGTTGAAGGTAGTGATGAATAAAAACAAAAAAGCTGTCGAAAATGACAGCTTTTTTTGTATCCGTCTTCAAACCGATATCATTATTGATTTGACATTTGGGCCGATAAAGAAGCATTGGTTTGTGCCTCCGGCATAAACTGAATTTCTTCGGCATCCAACTCGACAATATTGCCTTTTTTATCAACTTCGGCCGCAATCCACACCATGGTGGTCGGCATCACGGCGTTATTTTGCATCAAATCATCATCAATTTCGACGGTGAGCATACCGCTGTCATCCTGAAACGTGTATTTTTCGTTACCAAGATTTTCAACAATAAATCCCTGCACATAAACCATGCTGTCATCAGGCATTTTCTGAACCTCGGAAACCTTGCTGATCGGCTTATCCGCGTCCATAGTTTCGGCAGACGCGACACCTGAAATCATCATTAAAACGGCAGTTACGGACAATATTATGCTTTTCATCTTACAACTCCTTAAAATTTCTGAACACGGATAATATATTGTCCGATATTGCAAATTCAAGCTGTCCGATTTTTTTATACAAATAAATTGACAAATAATTTTGTCTGTGTTAACTTGGCCCTACTGTTAAACCATTTAAATAAGAATTATGAACAGAGAAATGTTTGAAAAACACCTCCAGAAATTCAGCTTTAATGCTGGTGCTGTCGAGAGGTACATGAGTTTGTTTGAGCATCTGCAGAAATGTCAGAAGCTGAGTGACGAAGATGTCGAGGCCCGTGCCCAAAAGCTGCAATTTACGGCGTATGTTAAAGGAAACCGGGCAATACTGACCGAAAGCGCCATCAAGAAAACACCGAATGCACACGTGATGAATTTCCCGGTAAAAACGACAGATAACCTTGTCGGTGCCAAGCACTTCACCAATGGACAAAAGGTTAATTCTGATTTTGCCGTTCTGGACACCGTTCTGGTCTATCATCCGGCAGACGAACACGAGCGCCCGGTACTATCCATGCAAGACATCGCCCGACAGCTTCCCGATAAGCTGGCCGACCGCACCAAAGCCGTCTGCCTGCTGCTTGAGGATGACTATCAGGTCAACAGCTACAACCTTGTGATGAGACAATACGAATACAAGGTGAGGTTGATGGGGTAACCGCCGCATGACATTTCAGAGAGAAAAAAGAAGACGTTGCTTGAAAAAAGTAGCGTCTTTTTTTATATCTGCCAAATAATCCTTGACACCGAACCGCTGCACTTTATCATAAACACCAACAACGGAGAATAAAGAATATGTATTTTATGATTGCTTATCTGGTGATAGCCGTTTCCTGCATTTTAATAACCGGACGGACTCTGACGTCCTATAACGAAACGGCGCTGTGGCTCAAAATCGGCGTTTATCTGATTTTAACTTATGCCTGGTTTTCGCCGATGATTGTTTGGAATCTGCAGGCTTCCAACACTTGGCCAACCTGGCTGTATGCCGTCTTTGCCAAATTCAGCTATTTTCTGTTCGGCTTTGCCTTTTTACTGGTAATTGCGCTGATTGGTCGCGATTTGTTATGGCAGGCGGCGCATTTCATTGTTCCGCAAAAAGTCATTTCTCCAAGCAATCCGGCAGCGTTAAAATGCGCCAACTATGCGGTGATGGCCATCATTTTTATTTGCAGTCTTTATGCGGTTTATGCCGCTGAAAAAATGCCTTGGGTATTGCACTACGGATACGCCGATGCGCGCATCAAACGGCCGCTGAAACTTCTGGTGATATCGGATTTGCACATTACCAAAATGACTTCAGTGCAAAAAGTGCGCCGCTGGGTGGAATATTTTAACGCTCTGAAGGCCGATATGATTTTGATGCCGGGGGATATCGGCGATGACCGTCCGGCAGACATCAAAGAGCAAATCAGCGCGCTCAAAAAGCTGAAAGCGCCACTCGGCATATATTACACCATCGGCAACCACGAAAGTTATTTTAACGCTTTGGCGTGGGAAGGGGAATTTGCCGCGCTGGGCTGGCAGGTATTGCATAACAGCGGGGTTGAAGCGGAAAACACCGGCTTATATATTGCCGGCGTACCGGATTCTTCGACGATGTCGGCACACATTGCGCAAGCCGTTCAGCGCGCCAAACCGGAAGATTATCGCATTTTGCTTTCACACAACCCGACCACGGCGCTGAATGCACAGAAAGGAGAGGTGGATTTACAAATTTCCGGACATACACACGGCGGCCAGATTTTTCCGTTTAATTGGCTGACAAGCTGGGGCAACAAAGGCTTTGTATCCGGTCAATATAATTTGGAAAACACCACTTTACTGGTTTCGCACGGTGCCGGCTATTGGGGACCGCCGATGCGTTTGGGTGCACCGAGTGATATTCTTTTGATTTCACTTAATAAATCGTCGCCTGAACATTAACCTTATTTTAGAAAATTTCCTTTATGCTGACAGCAATAAGAAGGAGATTTTTCTGATGAAAAAATTGATAATCATAATGGGCTGTGTACTTTTCATGGTATCAGCCTGTGGCAAAGACGAGCCCGAAACTCCAACCAAAACAACGATTGTTACCTTAGAAGAAGATTTTGAGGAGCCTGAAAACGTCAGCACCAAAGCTCATCAACAACCGACAGGCGAATTACCGCTGACCGGCAGCGCTTTCATCAATGATTTACAGGGCGATCCGGAAAAGTTTTTGGCAGCCTTTAATCAGTTGGACGAAGCGCGGCAATATTATTTCTGCACGGCGTTTGCCATGGGTGCAATGTCGGTGGTTAAGCCGATTACGGCCACGGCAATGGTAAACTATTTTATGGGCTTAGGTGCTGCCAAATATAGAATCGGCATTACCGATGCTACCTACGATGCTTTTAACGCCGGCAAAAATGTTTTCTTGCATGAAAATCTGGTCAACACCATTTTGGAAGAAAAAATTTGTGAAGACGTGATGGATAAGGCAGCGACCTATGCCAAAGATAACAAGCTTGATCCGGCAGAACTGGATAAGCGCGGCAAGTTTGAAGTTGAAAAGGTGATTGAATACATCACAAAAAACAAGTAAAACTTTCTTTTATAAAACAGTGCTTATTTAATTAAATGAAACACAAAAAAATCTCCGAGAATTCGGAGATTTTTTTAGATTTATATTTTCAGATTACATCGTTTCATCTATCAAATCGCCGATGGCGTCATCATCTTCTTCCACATGGCTGCCGATAAAATCACCGAGCGTATCATTGCCCTGCGGCAAGTCAGCATTTTGAGCCGGCGTATCTTTTACCGTTGTCAGCATAATATCGTGCCAAATTTCCGCCGGCAGATTGCCGCCGCCAACCTTATTCATCGGCTTTTCATCATCATTACCGACCCAAACCGCCGCCACATATTTATTGGTCCAACCGATAAACCAGGCATCGCGATAATTCTGCGTTGTACCGGTTTTACCGGCGGCAAAAATCGGCAATCGTGCGTTATGACCGGTGCCCTGATTGATAACTTTTTCCAACATACCGGTCAGACTTTGCACAACTTTGGCATCTAAAATCTGCTCGTCATCATCTGCCTGCCGCACAAAAAGCTGCCGTCCGTCCTGCGTATCTATTTCCGTAATGGCATGCGGCCACACCATTTTACCGCCGTTTGCCAGCGTGGCATACGCTGCCGCCATATCAATAACCTTCACATTATTGGTGCCGAGCACCATCGACGGCGTCAACGAAATGTCGGTCGTAATGCCCATTTTATGCGCATTCTTGGCAATGTCGCGCAAATATAATTCTTTAGACAGCGCCACCGTTGCCGCGTTCAACGAATGTGTCAGCGCATAGGTGAGGGTAACGTTGCCGTAATAGCGTTTGGTGTAGTTTTCCGGCTTCCACTTACCGATGGTAATCGGCGCATCTTGAATCATGCTGTCCGGTGTAAAGCCGTATTGCAACGCCGTTAAATATACAAACGGCTTGAACGCCGAGCCGGATTGGCGCTTGGCCTGTGTAGCGCGGTTAAACTGACTGCGGTTATAATCAACACCGCCGACCATAGCCTTGACGGCACCTTTTTTATCCAAAATCACCACGGCACCTTCGCTGACTTTTTGCGCTTTGGCTGCCGCAATTTTAGAGCGCAGAATTTTTTCCGCCGTTTCCTGTAATTTCTGATCAAGTGTTGTCATCACCACAATATCTTCCGCACGTTCACCGATAAAGGCATTAACTTCATCATAAACATATTGCGCAAAATGTTTGCCGCCGGTAACGCGATATTGCTGACCGTCGCTGACCGGCAACGCGAGCGCGGCCTGATATTGTTTATCGGTGATAAAACCGTTCTTCTTCATGCCGGACAAAACCACTTTGGCGCGTTCCAAAGCCTGCGGACGCTTAAAAATCGGGTTATAGCGCGTCGGCGCTTTCAGCATCCCCGCCAAAATTGCCGCCTCGCGTAAATTCAAATCATAAACACTCTTGTTGAAATACCAGTTGGCCGCGGCTTCGGCACCATAATTGCCGGAACCGAAATACACACGATTCAGATACAGAGCCATAATCTGATTTTTCGTCAGCTTGCTTTCCAGCCAAAAGGCCAGCAACAACTCTTGCACCTTACGGCGAATGGTTTTATTCGGGGTTAAAAAGATATTCTTTGCCACCTGCTGGGTGATGGTTGAAGCGCCTTGCGCATAGCGGCGGCGGAACACATTAGTCAACATGGCGCGCGAAAAGCCGATAACGTCAAAACCGAAGTGCTGATAAAACCGTCTATCTTCAATAGCAACCACCGCATCGGTCAAGTTTTTAGGTAACTTTTCCGGATAAATAATATCGGCATAAACATTGCCGAACTTGGCAATATCGTTGCCGTTTTCCGCCATAATAACCGTGGACGGCTGCCGGGTTTGCGACACCGCTTTTTGAATATTCGGCATGGTGACATAGCAATAAAAAACATAGCCGGCCAACAACACAAAAACAATCAGTGCGCTCCAAAAAGCAAATTTAAATAACTTCCACTTCCAACCGGAATGTTGTGACTTTTTACGCGGCGAACGTTTTTTTGCCGGTGCTTGCTTTTTGACTTTTGTTTTTTTAACACTTTGCATTGTGTTTTTACGGGTGGTCTTTTTTGTTTGCGTTACCATGATTTTCTCCCTGTTTTGCCGCAATTATAGGGCTCAGAGGTTAAAGAATTTATAAAGTTTGTGAACAAATTTTAAAATACTTGGCGTTCGGTTAAATCTTGTTTATATTGAACCAAAGGGGAGAAAAAATGACCAAAGTTTGCTTGATTGACGGCTCGGGATATATCTTCAGGGCGTTTTATGCCTTGCCGGAAATGACGGCGCCGGACGGCACACCGGTGAATGCCGTGTATGGCTTTTTAACCATGTTTATGCGGCTGTTGAGCAATATTCCGTGTGATTATTGTGTGGTGTTGCTCGACGCCAAAAGACAAAATTTCCGCAACGAATATTTTGCCGATTATAAAGCCAATCGCGCCGAAGTACCGGAAAAACTAATTCCGCAATTTGACCTGATTCATCAAGCTGTCACTCATCTCGGTCTGCCTTATGTGTTGCAGGAAGGCTACGAGGCCGATGATTTGATTGCCACTTACGCCAAAATTGCCGAAGAAAAGGGGTTCGAAACCGTGATTGTGTCGGCAGATAAAGACCTGATGCAGCTGATACGCCCGCATGTGTCCTTTTATGACGGTATGAAAGATAAGTTTTTCACCCCCGAAGACGTTAAGGAAAAATTCGGTGTTTATCCCGATAAAGTGGTCGATGTACAGGCATTGGCCGGCGACAAAACCGACAATATTCCTGGTATTGAGGGAATCGGCTTAAAAACCGCCGCCGAACTGGTCAATCAATTCGGCTCGTTGCAAGGTGTGTTAGACCATGCCGACGAAATCAAACAAAACAAACGCCGCGAAACCGTCATGACGCATAAAGATGACGCGCTGACATCGCTGAAATTAGTTACGTTGAAAGACGATGTGCCGGTCGAATATCAGCTTGATGCGTTCAAATGTGCCGCGCCGCATACCGAGGATTTGTTGCAATTTGTTGATAAACTCAACTTTAAAAGTATTCGTCCGAAACTGGAAAAATGGGCGTCGGAAAGGGGCGGTTGCAGCGCTACGCCTGAGAAAAAATCCTCGCAAACCGAAGCGCCGGTTTATCTGAAAATCGATAACCGCACCGCGCTGGAAAACCTTTATCGCCAAATTAAAAAAAGCGGGCAAGTGGCGTTTCAAATTTTGCGTGATAACGGCGATATTCGCGGTTTTGCGCTCAGTTGTCGGGAAAACAGCGCTTGTTATATTCCGCTGAGTACGGCAACCGGCAATGATTTATTTGACCTCACACCGCCAAATGAGTTGCCGCAACAGATCATCAACGATTTTTTGAAGGCCGTTCTGGAAGATAAAACCGTTTTGAAAATTGCCGCTGACCTGAAAAGCGCATGGCATGATTTCAATAAGTTCTGCCAAAAGAAACTGCAGCTTTTTCCGTATGATGATGTTTCCGTGATGTCGTACGTTTTGGACAGCACCGAACACGAACATAATCTGCCAGCGTTGTGCCGCCATTTTCTTGACTTTCCCTTGGACGAACCGAAAGCCGACAGCAAAACCAAACGCATCGATTTTGAAGCCGCCGACAACGCAAATTACATCTATGGCGGTGCCGATTGTTTGATACGGCTCTATCCGTTGTTGAAACAACGCCTGAACACGGAACATAAAAACTATGTTTATGAAATGCTCGATCGCCGCTTAATTGAAGTGTTGTTGAAAATGGAAGAAGAGGGGATTGAGGTCAACGGCGCGCGGCTTAAAGAACTCGATGAAGAATTTGCCAAGCTTATTCAAACGCTGGAAGAACTGATTTATACGCTGGCCGGCGAACGTTTTAACATCGGCTCGCCGAAGCAAATCGGAGATATTTTGTTCGGCAAAATGGGGATTAAGGGCAAGAAAACCGCCAACGGTAATTACAAAACCGGCGCTGAAGTGTTGGAACAACTGGCTGATGAATACGAAATTGCCGCCAAAATTTTGGAATGGCGAA
This sequence comes from Alphaproteobacteria bacterium, assembly GCA_017960745.1. GTDB lineage: Bacteria > Pseudomonadota > Alphaproteobacteria > RF32 > CAG-239 > RUG410. The sequence continues at coordinate 9,522 of JAGCYN010000016.1, forward strand.
TGTATTCCAAGTTGAAATCGACCTATACCACGGCGCTGTTAGACGCCCGCGATAAAAACAATCGCGTTCATACCACGTTTTCGCAAACTGTTGTCAACACCGGGCGGTTGGCTTCGTCCTATCCGAACTTGCAAAATATTCCGAATCGAACGGAAATCGGGCGCAAAATCCGCGGTTGTTTTGAAGCCAAATCGGGCTACAAACTGGTGGCTGCCGACTACAGCCAAATGGAATTGCGGCTGATGGCATCGGTTGCTGACGTGAAGGCAATGAAAGAAATGTTTAACGAGGGAGTCGATATTCACGCCGCCACCGCCGCCCGCGTTTTCAATTTGCCGTATAACGGTGTCGATCGAGAGCATCGTTCGCGCGCCAAAGCCATCAATTTCGGCATTATCTACGGCATGTCGCAGTTCGGTTTGGCTAAACAACTCGGCATTCCGCGTGAGCAGGCCAAGCAATATATCGATGCTTATTTTGCCATTATGCCGGAAATTAAAAAATATATGGAAGACACCATCAATTTTGCCCGCCAAAACGGCTACGTTTTAACCCCGATGGGGCGAAAATGCGCGGTGATGACGATGTTTGGCAAAAACAATCAAAAGATTATTGACGAACGCGCCGCCATTAACGCACCGATACAGGGAGGGGCGGCCGATATCGTGAAACTGGCAATGCAGCAAATCGATTTGGCTTTACAAGAGCAGGGCTATGATGCCAAATTGTTGTTGCAAGTGCACGACGAGTTGGTGTTGGAAGTTAAGGAAGAACAAGCCGAAGCCGTTGCCGAACTGGTGAAAAATATTATGGAATCGGCGGCACAGATTGACGTCAAGATGATTGCCGAAACCGGAATCGGACACGATTGGAACGACGCACATTGATTTTAACGAAAAGTTAGTTTTTATCTGATAGCATACACTCAGTTTGTAAAAAGGAGTGTTACAAGATGAAAAAGTTGTTATTGATGGCGGTTGCCACGACGGCATTATTTGCTTCGCAAGCCGCGAATGCCGGAGAATATATGCCGTATGTCGGCTTTGACTATGTCAACATGACACCGAACGTCAGCGATAGATTCCCGAACAACTATGATATCGGCAGTATTGTTGCCGGTGTTAAATTTGTTGATTTGGGTTCCATCGAAGCCTTTGCCGAACGCTCAATGCAAGAAAAGAAAAAGTTTGACAATTCGGTTATCCGCGGTCGCGTGTACGGATACGGCCTTGATCTTTTAGGCAATATTTATAATGTCAGCGATGCGTCAATTTTAGGCACGATCGGTTACGGTCGTATATCCGCAAAGTTAAAATACAACGGTGCAGGTGAGAAAGATACCGGCAACACCTTAAGATTAGGTGTCGGCGGTGAAATCAATCCGACACCGGAGTGGGGTTTCCGCGCGATGTATCGTTACTCTTTATCAGACAGCGATGCTTTCAAGAATGCTAAAGAGTTCACGATTGGTGCGCGTTATTATTTTTACTAATATTCTCGTATTATTGGTTTCAAAACGCTGCGGTTTTTCCGACAGCGTTTTTTTATGCCGATATTTTTAAAAGAAAACAGATTTTAATCTGTGACAATAAATTTTAGTAATCAAAAGATTTTCAAAACCCGAACATCAGATTTCGTTGCCAGAAGATTTCAAAAATATAAATACATATAAAGGGAAGTTTTTCGCATTCTGATAAATATTTTTGTCGCATAATGTATATTATGTATAGTTTTATAAATCGAAACGCCGGAAATGCCTGTGTATCAGCCATATCAGAAATCTGAAGCCTTAATCAGTTCTCTTGTGTACGCCTGCTGCGGATGATTAAATATTTCATCGGTGGTGCCAAACTCCACAACGTCGCCGTCTTTCATCACCATAATCCGATGCGAAATTGCTTTGATGGCATTCATGTCGTGTGAAATAAAAATATACGACAAATGAAATTTTTCCTGCAACTTTTTCAAAAGCTGAATCACTTGCGCCTGAATGGTCACATCAAGCGCCGACGTTGGCTCGTCCAAAATTATCACCTGCGGTTTTAAAATCAACGCCCGCGCCAAAGCAATGCGCTGACGCTGACCGCCGGAAAATTCGTGCGGATACTTTAATAAGATATCGTCATCCAGTTCAACTTCGCGCAAAATATCTTTGACGGCTTGCAAGCGTTCTTGTGCCGACATCTGCGGAAAATGCACGGTCAAACCTTCAGCCACGATATCTCGGATATTCATACGCGGATTTAAAGAATTATACGGATCTTGAAAAACCACCTGCAAGTTACGGGAAAAATTCTTAACTTCATTAAATATCTTATTGTTTTTAAGAAATATTTTTCCGTTATGTTTAACCAGATTGACTATTGACATCGCCAAGGTGGTTTTACCGGAACCGGACTCGCCGACAACACCCAACGTTTCGCCCTCATGCAGTTCAAAACTTATTGATTTAACGGCATTTAAAGTTTGCGTTACCCTTCCCCATATATTCTTTTTGATG
>JAGCYN010000017.1 GCA_017960745.1 Alphaproteobacteria bacterium
ATGACCTGCAAATCCAAATTATGCGAATTTAAGTCGGCGATGCTTCTCGGAATATGATAGTTTGACGTGACCAAACGAATGGATTTAATACCGTTTTGCCGACACCAATCAGCCACTTCTTGGGCGTTTTCGATGGTGTTTGTTGCCTGTCTGCCGAGTTCAACCTGCTCTTCGACATCAGCTTTAATGCCGGCAACTCTTTCGATATCGCCGACCTGAATATTTTGCGGCACCCCTGAAATAAACAATTTTGACGCCAAACCGGTATTCAACAACTCAATGGCTTCATGAATCCGATTGCGACCGCCCGTTAACACCACAATGGCATCGGTCGGTGTGGTTTTATCCTGGGTATAACTCTGAATCTTCCAACCGAAAAAAAACAACCCCGCCAACCATGATGTCAAACAAACACCGACAACAACGGCAAAGGCGAAAATCTTTTTTCTGAACGGCGGCTCTATCAAAACATCTTCTCCAGCGATTTACGGACGGTATAATAAGACGTTACCATCGCGTATCCGTAAGAAAACAGCGGTGTCATCATGATAAAGAACCAAGCCGTGCCGGAAAGACTGGCGCCGCTTAATAAACCGCTGCCGGTCGAAAGCCCGTATTTGCCGATCAGCAATATGCACGGTACCGCAAACATCAAACCGATAATACCGGAAAAGAAGCCGATTTTGGCATAGTTGCGGGCATATTGGCGGGCGATGTAATCATCATAAGCCCCGACCAGGTGCAAAATTTCAATAGAATTGATGTTAATGCCTAAACTGGTGCGCGCCGAATAATAAATCGAAAACGCACAAATCAAAATCACCATAAACAGAACCGTCAACGCAATATTGCGCAACGACGAGGCAAATTTAATCAACTTATTAAGCCACAATCGGTGATTATCGATGGACGCATTCGGTGAAACCTTGTGTAATCCGCGCGTAATTTCGTCATAGTTGATTTCGGCATCCTTTTTGAGCTGAACATCCAACAATTGCGGAATCGGCAACAATGAAATATCAACCTTATTACCGAGCCACGGCGTCATCAGTTTTTCAACGGTTTTAGTGTCTAAAACTCTGACCGTTTCAATCCCGGAAACATTCTCCATATAATGCAAAACATCATTGACCAGTTCTTGAGTTTTATCAACATCAATGTGCTTATCATCACTTTCCACCGGAATAATCTGGACGGTGATGGCGCCCATAATATCTTTTTCCCAGCTTGAAGCCATAGAGTTAACGGCCATCACAATCGCCAGGATAATGATAAACAGATACATATATATTGAAGTCAAAACATACATGAAGACGGAGCTGTCATCATCTTCCACGGAAATATCGTTTTTACGCATAAAATCTCTATTCATCTGTTCTCTCCGTTACACACGTTTCAAGGCCGGATATAATTTTGCCGTACCGTTATTCAGGTCAATACGCTGATAATTATACGTTAAAGTCAGGTACTCGTTGTGGGTGGCGATAATCACGGTGGTACCGACTCTGTTGAGTTCCACAAACAAACGCATCAGTTTATCGGCCATTTCAAAATCGACACTGCCGGTCGGCTCGTCCGCAAACAAAATATCCGGTCGACCGATAACGGCTCTGGCGATGGCCACACGTTGTTTTTCACCGCCTGACAGGGTATTGCAGGTTTTATAAATGCTTTTATGCAGCTCAATCCATTTGAGCAGTTCAATCACCCTTTTGTAAATATCTTTTTCATTCATCCCGCGTACTCTGAGCGGCAAAGCAATATTGTCATATACCGACAGATGCTCAAGCAATCTGAAATCTTGGAAAACAACGCCGATTTTTTGCCGCAAACGCGCCAAATTATCACGGTTGGCAAAGTTGATATTGTGTCCGAAAATATTTAACACCCCTTTACTCGGCTTTTTATTCAAATAAAGCAGATTAAGTAATGTTGTTTTGCCGGAACCGCTCTTACCGGTTACAAAAGTAAAAGAACCCGGCTGCAGTGCTATCCGCATATCTTTCAAGACATCTCTGTTATCATAACCCACCGACACGCTTTGCAATTCAATAATCGGTTTTGCCATATTCATATCCGCCATTAATACCTCCTAGGACATTCATAGCGCCAGAATACAACAAGATTTCTTTTAATAAAATATTTTTTTTAATTGCTTATGAATAATTTTAGAATATAGTGTAAACAAAAGAGGTTAATATGTTAATAAGTTGTCCGAAATGCAATTCCGTTTACAATATCGTCGCTGATAAAATCACCAACAGCGGCAAAAAGTTTAAATGTGCCGAATGCGGTCAAATTTGGACCGTTTATCCCGATGATGTCAAAAATTTGGAACCGGAAGATGCGCAAATTAAACCGCAAATAGCCGTTCAGACAACAGAAAACGCTCAACCGCAAGAACCGAGCGTTCCGCTCGACAATACCGATATTGAAGAAATGTTCAATCGGTTGTCCAAAGATACCAAAGGGTTGTTTAATGCCGAAGTTGAAAAAGATGAAGGCAGCAAGTGGGAAAAATGGCGCCGCAAATTTCATGTTTTCATGACGCCCGGAACCGTCATCGGCTTTTTGTTTATTTTGTTTTGCATTTTGACGCTGACCGTTTGTTACACCCATCGTTACGCCATTGTGGCACATTTTCCGCAGCTTGAAGGTCTGTATAAAGAGATTGGTGCCGAAAGTGTTTATGCCGGTAAAGATATTAAAATCGAAGATGTCCATATTCGGCATCTTGAATCAGACGGCAAACATTATGTTGAGGTTTCCGGCTCGTTGTTTAACCGCGGTAAATACAACGCGAAATTATTACCGATCAGTGCCGTTTTGACCAATGCTGCCGGAGATGTCATATGCGAAGCCCTGCATGATATGCCGCAGAATAATTTGGAACCTAATTTCAGCGCCATGTTTCGGATTGTGTTGGATAACCCGACACCGGAAATTAAACAGCTGACATTAAAATTGATAAATCGCAAAGGAGATTAGAATGCTTAGAGATGAATTGCAAAACAGCTTAAAAGAGGCCATGAAAGCCCGTGACACCCAAACCGTCAACGCCGTCCGATTGATTATCGCCGGTCAAAAAGAAAAAGACGTCGAAGCGCGCGGTAAAGGTTTGGAAAAGGCTTCCGATGCCGATTTGCTGGCCATGATGCAATCAATGATTAAACAACGCAACGAATCTATTAAAATTTATATTGACGGTAACCGTGCCGATTTGGCTGAAAAAGAAAAAGGCGAAATTGAAGTGATTTCCCGCTTTTTACCGAAACAAATGAGCACCGAGGAAGTTGAAAAAGCCATCCGTGCCGTCATCAGCGAAACCGGAGCTGCCGGCATTCGCGATATGGGCAAAGTCATGGGCTCGTTAAAAACCAAATACGCCGGACAAATGGATTTTGCGGCCGCTTCGGCTCTGATTAAACAAATTTTATCATAAACAAAGGTGCAATGACCGACGATTTACAAAAGTTTTTAGATGAATTGCGCAGCCGGATTTCGATTGCCGAGTTGATCGGCGAGAAAACCAAGCTGACCAAGCGCGGGCGCGAATATCTCGGACTGTGCCCTTTTCATCAGGAAAAAACACCGTCGTTTACCATCAACGAAAGCAAAGGTTTTTACCATTGTTTCGGGTGTGGTGCGCACGGCGATATCGTCAAATTTTTAATGGAATCGGAAAATCTGCCGTTCATTGAGGCGGTGCGTAAATTGGCACAGCGTTGCGGGATGGAATTACCGAGTTTTTCCAAAGAAAGTCAGGAAGCCAACGCCCGCCGCAAATCTCTTTATGAGATTATGGATATGGCCACCGCCTTTTATGAAAAAAATCTGCGGATGCCGGCCGGCGCGCAAGGCTTATCGTATTTTCGCAACAAACGCGGCTTATCGGAAGCCACCATCAGTAAATTCCGGCTTGGGTATGCCACCGGTAACAATGCCTTAAAAGCGCATCTGACTTCCAAAGGTATTGCCGAAAAAGACATGGCGGAACTCGGCTTGTTGGCGGTTCCGGAAGACAGCAGCCGCTCCAGCTATGATTTTTTCCGCGACCGGGTGATGATTCCGATTTTTGACCGGCAAAACAACACCATTGCGTTCGGCGGCCGCATTATGGACAACAGCCAGCCGAAATACTTAAATTCGCCGGAAACACCGATTTTCAATAAACGACGCATTCTCTACAACATGAACAACGCTCGCGAACCGGCATATAACCACAAACGGCTGATTATCTGCGAGGGTTATATGGATGTGATTGCTCTTGACAGCTTCGGTTTTAATTATGCGGTTGCCCCGCTCGGCACCGCGCTGACGGAAGAGCAAATTCAGGAGGCTTGGAAGGTGTGCAACACCCCGACTTTATGCTTTGACGGCGACAGCGCCGGCATTAAGGCCGCCATTCGCTCGGTTGACCGAGTGTTGCCGATTTTACGCCCCGGCTGCTCCGTCAATTATATTTTCTTAAAGGAATGCAAAGATCCGGACGAACTGTTACATCAATTCGGTGCGCAAAAATTTGAAGAATATCTTGCCAGAGCCAAACCGCTGGTCGATATTTTGTGGCACAAATGCAAGATGAATAAAGAAACGGAAACGCCGGAACAGAAAGCTTTGCTGGAAAAAGAAACCATTGAAGAAGTCAACAAAATCAAAGATG
>JAGCYN010000018.1 GCA_017960745.1 Alphaproteobacteria bacterium
GAACTCCTTGAACATCCACTGTTGCATCTTTCTTTCGGCGTCAATGCAGATGTATTCGTTGTCTTTGCAGAACTTCTGCCACAGCAACTCTTTGTCGTCTCCGGTGCCGGCAAACTGATCCATCATCAGCGATTGATTGCGGATAACCAAGGTATCGTTGATAAGTTCTGTCAGCGGTTTGTAATCCAGATTATACGCAAAGTCGATGAGATCAGCCGACAGCCCGTGCTTCAAAATGAGCTTGACCAAACATTTTCTGCCAAGCGAACTGAAGTTTTTCTGACAGGCGTAGTCCATCAAGAGTTTGACGCAAGCCGAAGAGGGGGTCGTCTTTTCGATGAAAACGTCAATGACTTCGTCTTTGTCGCGCTCGATTAAGTCCGTAAGTATCTCTTCACTCAGCTTTTTAGCCTTGGCAATGACAGCGTCGCGATCAAGGGGATATTTACGTCTCCAGAGGTAGTTACGAGCCTCTTCGGAGATTCTGCCGACAAACTCGATTTTGTCATCACCTTTTAGTTCGTGCGCCACATTGTATTGGTCAATTACCGAAAACAGTTGCGGTCCGGCGAGAACAAACTGACGCTTCATCCACATCGGGAACAGTTTAATTTCCCATAAGAGCAGACTCTGACAGACTTGCTGATAGACTTCATCAATGTCGTTCTTACATGTACCGCAAACTTGCTCGCCGAAGCTTTTGCGGCATATCATTGCCCAGAAGGGGAACACGATCGGATTAAAAATAACAATCGTTTCCAACAGTAAGAAGATGATGATAATCAAGACTAACAATGCATCACGCAGGAACTTGAGGGTTTCAATCGTTCCGTTACACACACTTTTCCAGATTTTCCGGAAGTTAAATTTGTTTGCCATAGTTGTATGAAATTAAATGGCGCCTCCGTTTCCAAAGAGGTAATCTTATGAAACTGTTTGGGAAACATGATGTGAAATCATCAAACAGTTACCCACATCAAAAACGTCAACGTTAAGCCATGTTTGTCAACAATTTGGCAGAACCAAAGTGTATAACTTGCATAAACCTAATAGTTTTCATAATCTCAGTAAGCAAAATTTATATTATACAAATTTTATATTTTTGTCAACTTTATTTTCATCAATGCCGACAGATTATTCTGTTTTTTTTCGTCACCCTCTTTATCTTGGCGTTGATTTTTTGTATTGACAACGGCTGAAAATTGCGCTATACAAACCGCAAGTTTTGGAATTTTTACCCTGAAAAGTACGTAAAAATTTAAGCTCTGAGGAGTCCGTCAGTCTGTGAGGTTTCATACACTGGCGCCAAATTTGTATGTGAAAGGATTTAAAACTCTGATGTTTGAGAGTTTGACAGATAAACTGAGCCAAGCTTTTTCCAAGATAACATCTCGCGGGGTGCTGTCGGAAAAGGATATTGACGATGCGATGCGTGAAATTCGTATTGCATTGTTGGAAGCTGATGTTTCTCTGCCGGTGGTCAAAGAATTTATTGCACAGGTTAAAACCGAAGCTTTGGGCGAAAAAGTGGTTAAGTCGGTGCAGCCGGGGCAAATGGTGGTTAAAATCGTGCACGATGCCTTGGTGAAATTCTTGGGAGCCGAGTCCACAGAGCTGAATTTGAATGCACCGGCGCCGGTCGTGATTATGATGATCGGTTTGCAGGGTTCGGGTAAAACCACAACAGCGGCAAAAATTGCCAAGAAACTGAAAAAGAATAAACGGGTGTTGATGGCCTCGTTGGACGTTTATCGTCCGGCGGCGCAAGAACAGTTGGCGCAACTCGGTAAACAAGTTGATGTTGATGTGTTGCCGATTGTGGCCGGCGAAAAGCCGTTAGAGATTACCAAGCGCGCGTTAAAAGAAGCCAAAACCGGTGTTTATGATGTGTTGATTTTGGATACGGCCGGCCGTTTGCAGATTGATGAAGCGCTGATGGATGAGGCCGCTGCGGTTAAAAAATTGGCCGAGCCGACGGAAACGTTGTTGGTGGCTGATGCTTTGATCGGTCAGGAAGCTTGCAATGTGGCGAAGGCTTTTAACGAAAAAATCGGTATTACCGGGTTGGTATTGACCAGAATTGACGGTACCTCGCGTGCCGGTGCCGCGCTTTCCATGAAAATGGTTGCCGATGTGGCCATTAAATTCTTGGGAACCGGTGAAAAAATTGATGATATTGAAGAATTTCATGCGGATCGTCTGGCCGGACGTATTTTAGGGCAGGGCGATGTGGTTTCGCTGGTTGAAAAAGCCATCGAAAACGTTGATAAAGCCGAGGCCGAACAGATGGCCGGCAAAATGATGAGCGGTTCGTTTGATTTGAATGATATGCTGCAGCAAATGCGGCAGATGTCTAAGATTGGCAGCATGGGGAGCATCATCGGGATGATTCCGGGACTGTCAAAATTTAAATCTCAGATTGAGGAATCCGGCGTGTGCGACAATCTGATGAAAAAGCAGGAAGCGATTATTCTTTCCATGACTAAGGAAGAACGGGCGCATCCGGCGATTATTAAGGCTTCTCGCAAGAGAAGAATCGCACAGGGCTCGGGTGTTGAAGTTCATGATGTTAACGTGTTGCTCAAGTCTTATGAGCAGATGTCAACAATGATGAAAAAAATGGGCAAGTTCGGCTCTTTGTCGATGATGTCTAAATTGATGAAAAACAATCCGTTCGGCGGCATGCCGTCCGGCGGATTTAACAGAAAGTTTCCGTTTTAGGGAACACTAATTTTGAAAGGAAAATAAAATGGCAGTACGTATCAGACTATCTCGCGGTGGTTCTAAAAAACGTCCTTATTATCATATTGTAGCCGCTGATCAAAGATCTCCGCGCGACGGCAGATATATTGAAAAGCTCGGTTCATACAATCCGTTGTTGCCGCAAGACCATGAAAACAGATTGGTTTTGGACACGGAAAAAGTTTCTGCATGGCTTTCTAAAGGCGCTCAGCCGACCGAAAGATTGCAGAAGTTATTTGCAAACTTAGGTATTTGCGCTGCTCCTGCAACACGCGAACAGCCTAAAAAATCTGCTCCGAAAGCTAAGGCTTTGGAAAGATTGAAAGCTAAAGAAGAAGCTGCTAAGGCTGCTGCCGAAGCTGCAAACACTGAAGCTTCCGCCGAATAATTTTCGGTAACAAGTAAAAATTAAGAAAGTTATTTTGAGACTGTAAAGAGGGCTTAAAATTATGAAAGATCGTGTCAGTATCGGCAAAATTGTGGCAGCACACGGCATTAAGGGCGAAGTGAAACTGCGTCCGGAAAGCATCGGATTGGTGCAGCTGAAAAAATGCCCAAAAGCCGAAAATAAAGATGCGACACAAAAATTCGAAATCAAAGCTCTCGGCATGGCTGCCAGTAATATCAGGCTGAAAATTAAAGGAATTGATGACCGTAATGCCGCAGAAGCGATGGTCGGAACCGAGTTGTTTGTACAACGTTCCGCGTTGCCGAAGTTGGATGAAGAAGAGTTTTATATTGCCGATTTAGTTAATTTACCGGTGTATTTGAACTCTAAGGACCACAAAATCGGTCAGGTTGTCGGTTTGTTGAATTTCGGCGCCGGTGAAATTATCGAAATCCGGCTCGACGGACATAAGGATACGGAAATGTTGCCGTTTACCAAAGAATATGTACCGACGATTGATATTGATGAAGGCTATGTTATCGTTTCGTCTGCAACGATGAAATTTGCCGAGGATGACGAGGAGTAGCGGATGCTTAAAGCGACGATATTAACCATATTTCCGGAAATTTTCCCGGGCTTTTTGGGGGTGTCGCTGACCGGCAAGGCGCTCAAAGACGGACTTTGGCAATTAGAGACGGTCAATATACGGGATTATGCGTTTGATAAGCATGGTTCGGTTGATGATACGCCTTGCGGCGGCGGTGCCGGTATGATTATGCGTCCGGATGTTTTGGGCAATGCCATCGAACATCATCATAAGGGCGGCAAAATCATCTATATGAGTCCGAAGGGACGACCGTTGACGCAAAAGATGGTGCATCAGTTAAGCAAGGAAGACCATCTGACAATTATTTGCGGACGTTTCGAAGGTGTTGATGAACGCGTAATCGAGGAATACGGCATCGAGGAAATAAGCATCGGTGACTATATTCTGACCGGCGGCGAACAGGCGGCAATGATTATGCTTGATGCGGTTGTGCGTTTGCTTCCCGGCGTTTTGGGTAATGCGGCATCAACGGAAAACGAAAGTTTTGAGCAAAATTTGTTGGAATATCCGCAATATACGCGACCGATTGAATGGAAAGGTCGTAAAGTACCGGAAATTTTGCTCAGCGGACATCATGAGAATGTTGCCAAATGGCAACATCAGCAGTCTCTTCAAATAACCAAAGAACGACGGCCTGATTTATTGGAAAAAACTCTTGATTCCAAATAGATTATGGTGTATAGGAATAACAAATTAACGTAAAGGTAAAAAAAATGAACATTATCGAAAATATTGAAAAAGAGCAGATTGAAAAGCTGATGGAAGGCAAAAATCTGCCGATTTTTAAGCCGGGTGATACTTTGCGTGTTCATACCAAAGTAAAGGAAGGCGACAGAGAACGTATTCAGGTTTATGAAGGCGTTTGCATCGCACGTAAAAACGACGGTTTAAATTCTTCTTTCACGGTTAGAAAGATTTCTTTCGGTGAAGGTGTGGAAAGAGTATTCCCGTTGTATTCTCCGAATGTTGCCAAGATCGAAGTTTCCCGTGTGGGTAAAGTTCGTCGTGCAAAATTGTATTTCTTGCGTGCTTTGCGCGGACGTTCGGCTCGTATTGCCGACGATTTGTCGGTATCGGTTAAAGACGTTAACGCCGGTAATAAATAAGCATATTGAAATATATCGCATTAAAAAGAGAGCTGTCGGCTCTCTTTTTTTTGTAACAGCCGCATGCAATGACTTGACATTTAAATTGTCGGTCTTTATCTTTGAAGTATGGAAACATGGTTTTTCGGGAGAATACAGATGGAAGATAAAACAAAAATTGCCGCCGCGGCGGTGGTGGCTGCCGGTTTGGCACTCGGTGGATTTTTTCCGGGCTACTATTACTATCAAACCCACCACAACGCACGGACGGTAACCGTTAAAGGTTTGGCCGAGCAAGATGTGCAGGCCGATATGGGAATTTGGACTTTGCAGTTTACGGTTAGCGGCAATGATTTAAATGCCGAGCAAACCAAAATTGTTAAGCAGGCCGGCGAAGTGCAGCAGTTTTTGCTCCGCAGCGGTTTTGCCGAAAACGAAATTTCGGTCGGACGCATTGAAACAACAGATTTGATGGCTAATCCGTATCGTGATGCGGCAGCGCTTGAGAGTTCTCGGTTTATTTTATCTCAAACCATCACTGTGCGCTCGGGTATGGTTAAAAAAATTGCGGAAGCGATGTCCAACAGTAATGAGCTGATTGCTAAGGGCATTGTGTTCAGTTCGCAGAATGCCAATTATTTCTTTACCAAGCTGAATGATATTAAGCCGAAATTACTGCAGGAAGCAACGCAGAATGCCAATAAATCGGCGCAGGAATTTGCGGCCAGCAGCGGCAGTCGGGTCGGTCAAATTTATCAGGCCAACCAAGGCGTTATTTCGGTTCAGCCGCGCGACGATCCGAATGCATTTGAGCCGTCGCAAATAGATAAACGGGTACGCGTGGTTTCCACAGTGACGTATTTATTGCAAGATTAAGCGGTTTGAATTGTATAAAACAAGCGCTGATTTGTTCACTCAAACAGCGCTTTTTTCATCATCAAATATATTTCCGTATTTTCATAGGTTTTCTGCGGCTCAAATGCATCGCCGAATATCCATAACGGCACATTAACCTGTGTGTGGTTGGCTGTCAGGTATTCGCAAGTGTCCGCGCGCAATCCGCCGGTTTCATGATCTGCAGTCACATAAACATTGACGGGGTGATTTTGAGAAAATTGCCATATTTTTTCGACGGCGCCATCAAAATCCGTCATTTGTTTTTCCATTTCCGAAAAATCCCGATGATGCGAGGCCTTATCAATTTTAGCACCTTCAATCATAACAAAATATTGCTTATCGCTTTGTTCCAGAAGCGGAATTAGTTCTTTGACGGCCTCTTGCAGAGAAGGGATATCAAAACGAAGATAACTCTTGGCGGCAAAAGCATCGCGTTGTTCATCAATGACAGCATTTTTATAGCGGTTGGTTACATGAGCATAGAAGGCGGAAGGTGTGGCACCGTATTGATTGTCGGTGGTCAAAATATAAACATCTGTATCGTTTTGCAAAGCTTCTTCCGCGATGGTGGTGCACGGTGTATTATCCGGCGCCATTCCCAAATAACTGTTTTTGGTTTTGATGCCGCAGGCATAAGCGGTTGCTGCCGCGGCAGAATCGGTGGTCGGATTATCAAACGAAGCAGTACGAACATAGGCAGACGGTATTACTGAAAGAAACAAAGGATAGTCCTTTTCCGTGCATGAGATATGATTATTTCCCATACCGTCGCCAATCATTAAAATAACACTTTTTGCCTGCGCCTGAAAAGTAAAAAA
>JAGCYN010000019.1 GCA_017960745.1 Alphaproteobacteria bacterium
AAGTCGACGGATTTACAGTCCGTTGCATTTGACCGCTCTGCCACCCCTCCGTAAAATTTCTTTCTTAAGAGGTCTTTTGAAAAACCATTACTGATTTCTCTTGACCTATAATCATTATTTTTTATGGAATGTCAACCCTTTTTTTAAGTTTTGTTAAAATATACGTTGTACAATGGCTCAAGCTGTTGAAAAGAGGTGTATTATGCTATCGCAAACAGAACAAATCAACCCGCAGACGTGGGATATCGATTTGGCGGACGGCGAACAAATTGCCCGCTTAATCAATCAAGAAGATGCTAAAATTGCGGCGGCGATTGCCGAAATTCTGCCGCAAATCGGTCAAGCCATCGAGCAAATCACCGCTCGTTTGCAAAAAGGCGGGCGTATGGCCTATTTCGGTAGCGGCACCAGCGGCCGTATCGGTATTTTGGATGCGGCGGAGATGCAACCGACCTTCAGTGTAGCGGAAGATTTAATCAGCGGTTATATTTCAGGCGGCGAAGCGGCGTTGCGACACGCGGTTGAAAACGCCGAAGATAAAATTGCGTGCGCCGATGAAGATTTTGAGCATTTTAATCCGCAACCAAACGATGTGGTGGTGGCCATATCAGCCAGCGGCAATCCCGAATATACGCTGCGGGTTTTGCAAAGAGCAAGAGAACGCGGCGTGATGACCGTTGCGCTGACTTCTAATCCGAATGCTAAATTCAAACCGTACGCCGATATTTTCTTAAACCCGATTCTCGGACCGGAAGTGATTGCCGGTTCCTCGCGGATGAAATCGGGTACTGCACAGAAAATGATTTTGAATATGCTGTCAACCGGTGTGATGATTCGGATGGGCAAAACCTATCATAATTATATGGTTGATTTATATGTCAGCAATTTGAAATTGCGCGAACGGGCGATGCGTTTGGTCAGCGAAATTTGCCAAACCGATGCCGAAACAGCCCGGAAAGTGTTGCAGAAAGCCGGTAATGTCAAAACGGCCTGCGTCATGCTGAAACGACAGTGTGATAAAGAAACGGCTGAAAAAATATTGGCCGAACACGGCGGTATTTTGAGAAAAATCATTGAATAAAAAAAAGCACATAACCGCGGTTATGTGCCTTTTTTATGAATATCAAACATTAATTATCAAATTCTTTTTTGAGCGAACGGTCAAACAAGCCGCGAATGGTAGATTGAATGTCGGCCTTTTCAAAAATAACTTTGTATAAAGCCTGACAAATCGGCATATCAATCTTTTCCTTATCGGCAATGGCTTTGACCGCCTTCAAAGTGGCAACCCCTTCCGCCAGTTTATCATACGGTTCGCCTTTGGCAAAAGTTTCGCCGAACATCCGGTTGTGGCTGTTGCGGGAGAACAATGTTGCTTCATAATCACCGAGGTGTGATAAACCGTAAACCGATTCCGGTTTGCCGCCCTTGAATTTAATTAAGCGACCGACTTCAATCGGTGCACGCGCCATTAAAGCGCCTTTCAACCCGTACCAATTCAGACCGTCCAAGATGCCGGCGGCCAAACCGATGACGTTTTTCAAAGCGGCGCCGACCTGATCACCGATTAAATCATTACCGTAATAAAAGCGGATGAGATTACTTTGCAACAACTTAATTACATAATCTTGCGTTTGCGGTTCTTTACTGTCAATGACGGCTGCCGACGGCACGTTGCGCATATAATCTTCAACATGTCCAGGACCGCTCAAAGTGGCAACATGAATATTTTGCTTGATTTCAGATTCGAAAACATCCGACAGAATTTCGGCAGAAGGTTCTTCCAAGCCTTTCATTGCCAGCAAAAAGGTTTTGCCGTTAAGGTTATATTGATTGAGTTGACGCGCTAACGAACGCAGATTCTGACAGCTGATGGAAATGATAATGAAGTCATTTTTCAACGCTTCTTCAATATCGGTGGTTAAAAGCATATTATCACTCAGCGTTAAATATTCGTTTTTGCGATTGTCCCGCAGTTCCACATAAGTCGGTGAATCTTCAATGCCATAGAGTAAAACGCTGTTAATGTTGCAGCGGTTTGCCGCATACCACGCTAAAAATGTTCCCCAACGACCGCATCCGATGACTGATATTTGTTCCATAATGTGCCTCATTTTCTGTTCGTATGCCGGTATTATGCCGTAATCATCACGAATAAGCAACGAAAAGCGGAAAAAATTCACAGCTTACTTAAAAGAAGGTTTGTGGAGCTGGTTGCGGACGGTTTGCATATAGTTGTAATTGGAAAAGGAATCGTAAGCTTTATTGTAGCTTTCCGGACCGTATGTGTAAAAAACTTTATTGGCAATGTTGCGGATGGCGGCGTCAATCGTTTCAAACGCCTGATTGTAATCGGCATCAAAATTGTTGCGACGGCGTTTGTTTACAACGTCGTGATAAGCGGAAATAACCTCGATTGTTTTGTTGGCAAAATCATGATTGCCTTTTTGCTCAAAAAAGTGCATGATTTGAACGGTCGTCTGGTAAAAACATTTGTTAATTAAAATGTTCCGCTGTTTGGCGTTGTTTCCATCTACGATCATGAAATAAAATTCCTCAACCACGAAAAAAACAGCTTAAATGTAGCATATTTTTCGTGATATTGCAACCGCTAAATTAAACCTGAGATGCAATTATTTCAACTTACTCTTCAAATCGCTGATTAAACCGTCAATACCTTTTGGCGATTTTTGAATATAAGCGGTGTACTCGCTGCGTGCGGTTTGTGCCAAGCTGACATTTTCAATGATGATATCAACGATGCGCATATTGCCATTTGTTTCCTTAACGCGCCATTTAACCGAAGCCGGAGAACCTTCTTCCATCGGAACTTGAGTATTCACAAAAATCTGATCAGGCGATTTCGAAGTTTCGGTGCCCAAAAATTCAAAATGTTTACCCTTAAATTCATTAAAACGTTCAGACCAGGTTTGAATGTTCAGCTTACGATATACATCAATAAAGGCGTCGCGTTGAGCCGGCGTTGCCGTGCGCCAATAGCGACCGAGCACAAATCTGCCGATAAAATCCAAATCCAAATCTTCGTTGAATAATTTTGTAAAACGAGCTCTGCGCTCACTGTCCGAAACATCGGAGTTAATAAGTTCTTCAATGCCGGCAGTGGTAACATTTTGCACAAATTTTTCAGCTTTTTTGGCATCTAACGCTTGAGCGGCGTTGACAATCGAGAAAAATCCCAAAAAAACAAGTGCCAATATCTTTTTCATTTTTCAGTCCTTTCTACAAAAATTATTCATCAAAATCTTCATCAAAATCAAAGTCGTAACTTGCCGGTTCGGCATCTTTGTCCTTTGGTGCGCATGCCGCAATCTTCAGCCGGTTTTGAATATAAGCCGATTTGATGGTGCTGTACGGATCAACGGAACTTTCCGTCAGTTTATCCAATAACTCGATATTTTCTTCGCGAATGCTGACAAAACCGAGAGCCGTCAAACCGTAGTAAAAACTGTATTTTTCCAAATCATTGCCGAATGTGGCATAATAGTCGGCCCAATAAGTCGGGGTAGCCGCCGTATCAGCTGCCAAACCGACTGTGGCACGCGGTGTACTCGCACCCAAGATCGGCAACACAATGTACGGTCCGTCAGGCACGCACCACTTTGCCAATGTTTCATCAAAGCCGGTTTTGTTGTTGGCTAAGCCCCAACCGGAAGCCACGTCAAAAGTTCCGAGCAAGCCCAATGTGGAGTTGACTAGAAAACGTCCCAAAGACTTACCTGAATCGCCCAAATTTCCTTGTAAGGTATGATTAACCACGGCAACCGGCTCTTTCAGATTGGCAAAAAAGTTATGAACGCGCTCGCGGATAAAGCCGTTGGTAACGGCACGATAACCCTTAGCTGCCGGTTTAATAACGTAGTAATCCGCCGCCGAGTTGAAATTAAACATCGCCCGATTATATGTTTCCAACGCCGATGATTCATCTTCTGCGCCAAACGCCGGATACACGACCAAGTGTCCCAATAAAACGGAAAAAGCAATATATTTCAATGTTTTTAACATATTTGTTATCCTCAATTTTTCCATAATATAAATATGAATCTGAGATAAATCAATAAAAATCGCAAATTTTATTGCACGGAAGGTATGTTTAATGAAAAAAAGGCCGAAGTTTGCAAGAAACTTCAGCCTTATCAGACATCTTTGCCGCTGATCAACCCTTCTTATAAAGACGGTATAAGTCAGCCAAATCAGGGGACGCTGCAATGAGAAGTTCGACATTCTCGTTGAAGAGTGTGCGTTTGTTCTCAATATAGAGTCTCAAATCATCGGCGAACTCCGGCTCAAAGAGGCGTTTTTCGGCCATGCGGCTATGAAACTCGGTTTGACCGATATAGAAGCGGCGGTAAACATCCATGTCCGGCTCGAACAACATCAGTTCGTTGTCGCTGTCGGCGAAATTGTGGAATTGCAAATACTTCAATAGCCATTTCTGTCGGTATTCCGGTGTACATAATTGTTGCTCAAACTGGCTGCCGAGCACCCAATGTTGGATGAAAAAGTCAAGAACTTCTTCATTTTCGGACTTCAGCAGGAGATGTTGCCGCGCCTCATAAATGGAGTGATGTTTAAGATACTCCATCAAAGCGGGGCGGAATTCCGGCTCAAACAAAAGATGTTCATCCTCGGGCGCAACCAGCCAATGCGGATCAGATAAAATGTTCACGATTTCCTGAACTTTTCTCTCTTCGAAAAGGTGATGAGCCACCTCATTCGGATAACGAAAACGCTGTTCCATAAGCACATGAGATTTTAAATAAATACATAAAAGACTAAATTGCGCCGATTATACACGAAACGGCGCAATTTGTCAATGTCTAAGAGAACTAAATTTTCTTTAATGCGGCACGCAAATCTTTAAGCGAGGAAACAATCTTTCTGATTTCCGTATGTGTTTCGTTGATTTGCGAAACGCTGACCGGCGCCACGGTTTCACTGACAACACCTTCTTCATCAGTGAAAAAGTCTTTTTGAATGCCTTCCGAGCCGAGCAGATTCTTCAGTCCGCGATTCTTAATCAGATTCTGGGCTCCCTCAATGGTGTAGCGATTGTTATAAAGCAAATTACGAATGAGCCTCAAAATTTCCACATCATCCGGACGATAATAACGGCGTCCGCCGCTGGCCTTCATCGGCTTGATTTGATTAAACTTGGTTTCCCAAAAGCGCAAAACATGCGTTGCGACGCCCAATTCTTCCGCAACTTCGGCAATCGTTTTGAACGCAGATTTCGACTTATTTATAATCATGCAACTCCTTACTTATGCGCGTTGACCGCTTTTCTCAAAAGTTGAGACGGACGGAACGAAACAACTGTACGCGGCGTGATTTCAGCCTCTTCACCGGTTTTCGGATTACGACCGATACGCGCGTTTTTCTTATGCAGGCTAAAAGTGCCGAACGAGGAAATCTTAACATCATGCCCATTAGCAAGTTCAGTTTTGATTTCTTCAATAATTAAATCCAAAATATCACCTGAATCTTTACGAGATAAGCCGATTTGTTCATAAATAGCCTCTGTCAAATTAACCCGAGTTACAGTTTTCATTTCATCCTTCCCTGAAAGTTAAAGTTAAAGTTAAATGTTGGCTTCAATGTAATACAGCGCGTTTGAAAACAAAACAGTTTTCAACAAATGATACACAAGTTTTTATAAGCTTGATTTATGCCGGAATATAACGCCGGATAAAACGCGTGTTTTTGCCGAGCCGCGATAATATTTCGTAACTGATGGTACCGGCATCGCGGGCAATATCGTCAAGCGTATATTCATCGCAGATAAGACTGCCGAACATACCGACGCTGAGCCCTTCAATATCGGTGATGTCACAGATGATGTTATCCATCGATACGCGACCGATAATGCGTGCTTCATGGCACTTGCCGTCAATTTTAAATATGACTTTGCCGACATTGGAAAGTGAGCGCGGACAGCCGTCGCCGTAGCCGATGGAAACAATGGCAATCGTGCGATCGGTGGTGGCGCGATAGGTTGCCGAATAGCCGACAAAATCGCCCTTCGGTAATTGGGCAATTTGCAAAATCGGGGCTTGCAAATTAATAATATTTTGCATCTGATTTTGCCGGTACGGGGCGGTGTTAATGCCATACATGGCGGCACCCAGACGAACCATATCGCAACAGAATTCTTCTCCCAGAAAAGCACCGTCGGAAGCTGACAGAGA
Organism: Alphaproteobacteria bacterium; assembly: GCA_017960745.1. Taxonomy (GTDB): domain Bacteria; phylum Pseudomonadota; class Alphaproteobacteria; order RF32; family CAG-239; genus RUG410. The sequence continues at coordinate 6,207 of JAGCYN010000019.1, forward strand.
AGCCGGCAAGTCGGCAAAATAACGTTTTCGGATTCGGGTAAAGTTTTCCAGCTGATGCGCGTTCATAAAGTGGTCTTTTTCATCGGCGCAGGCTAAATGGCTCATCACCATGGAGAACATTTGCCGATCTTTGGCGGAAAGTTTTTGCAAATCCGGCTCGCGAAAACCGAGACGGTTTAAGCCGGTTTCCACATGAATCACCGGTTTAATGCCCTCAATTTTATGTTTTTTCCAAAACTTCAGCATTTCCGGCGAGCTGATGACCGGAATAAATTTATGTTGTCGGAACAATTCCAAACTATCGACACCGATTCCCTGCAAAACATAAATTTCGGCATCCGGAACGCCCTCAATGATTCGCTCAGCTTCAAGAGCATGCGCCACCCAAAAATTGCGGCAGTCGGCTTTTTCATACAATGCTTTGGCAACAACAGCGGCATTTAAGCCGTATGCATCATCCTTAACCACGGCAGACGGTTTTGCCGGCGCAATAATTTTTGTCAGCAAACGATAATTTTCAACCAAACGTTTCAAATCTATTTCCAAAACCGGTGTGGTAAAAATTTTATTTTCTTTTCTTGTAAAAATATTCATAGCTGATATTATCTCCATTGAATTGAGGGAAAAATGCCTTATGTAGATTCACATATTCATTTGCAGGATTATAAACACCAAGATGTTAAAAATGTGGTAAATAACGCCATAAAAAATCAGGTGAATTGTTTTGTAAATGTGTCATCGCATCCGTCGGATTGGCAAACGGTTGCCGCTTTGGCCGCCGAATATGCCGCCGTTATTCCGGCGTTTGGAGTCCATCCGTGGTATATTGCCGAGGCAGCGTCGAATTGGCCGGGGATGTTGGAAGAACTTTTACAAAAAAATCCGCAAGCGTGGGTTGGAGAATGCGGTATCGACCGTCTGAAAAATCCGGATACGGATTCGCAACGGCATATCTTTGAAACGCAAGCGGCATTAGCGGTCAAATACGGCAGACCGCTGATTATTCACAGCGTTAAGGCCGATGAGCCGATGCGCGAGATGTTTTCGTTGTTGCCGGCAAAAACCGTTTTCCACTCTTACATCGGTTCGGTTGAATGGGGGCGGGAAATTCAGCGACACGGATTTTACATCGGGTTAAATTTTTCAATTTTGCGTAAAAAGAATTTTGCACACTTGGTGCAAGAATTAAATTTTGATCAGGTGCTGCTTGAAACCGACGGTCCGTACCAAAGTCCGGATAAAAACAGCGAAACAATGCCGGCCGATATTCCGTTGTTGGCGGCTGAAATCGCCGCAATTCTTGGTACAAATGTTGCGGCACTCGAAGCAAAATTGTATCATAACTGGCAGCAATTTGAGGAGAGATAAAAATGAACACTGCGCCGAAATCACTGCGTTTGCATATTGCTTTATTGGGACGCGTCAATGCCGGAAAATCGAGTTTTTTAAACTTGGTAACCGGACAGCAAGCCGCCATAACTTCCGATGTTGCCGGAACCACAACCGATGTGGTTGAAAAGGCACAGGAATTGCAGCCGCTGGGACCGGTGTTATGGTTGGATACGGCCGGTTACGGTGATGATACCACATTGGCGACAGAAAGAGCCAAACAAACCGCTCGTGCTTTGGATCGCGCCGATGTTGTGTGTTTGGTGTGTTTGGGTGATCAAATCGGCGATATCGAAAAAGAGATTATCCGTCAGGCCGAAGAACGCAAAATTCCGCTGATTAAAATATATAATCAGGCCGATATTCATGCGGTGCGGGCAACCGACGGTATTGCCGTGAATGCCACCGATACGGCATCGCGCGATGAGGTGCTGAACCTTTTCAAAAAAGAATTGCTGCGGGTTTGCCCGGATGATTTCTTAAATCAGCAGCCTTTGGTCAGTGATTTGGCACCGTCTGGCAGCGGTGTGGTGATGATTATTCCGCTTGATTACGAAGCGCCGAAAGGCCGTTTGATTATGCCGCAGGTGCAGGCGATTCGCGATTGTTTAGACGCCCATCAGCACATTACGGTGGTTAAAGAAGATGATTATACCCGTGTGTTGCAAAATTTCAAAGAGCCGCCGGCGTTGGTGATTTGTGATTCGCAGGTGGTCGATAAGATGGTTGCCGAAACCCCGGCGGATATTCCTTGTACCACGTGTTCGATTTTGATGGCGCGTTTTAAGGGAGATTTGGAAAAAATGGTGCACGGTGCCGCCATGATTGATAAATTGCAGGACGGCGATAAGGTTTTGATTGCGGAATCGTGTACGCATCATGCCTCGGAAGACGATATCGGTCGGGTTAAAATTCCGAGATGGCTGTTGCAAAAAACCGGAAAAAAACTGCAAATCGAACATGTCAGCGGTTGCGATTTCGGCACCGATTTGGCTCAGTATAAATTGGTTATTCAATGCGGCGGTTGTAATTTTAATCGGCGTGAAATTTTGTCGCGCATTTATAAATGCGAAGCGGCCGGTGTTGCCATCACCAATTACGGCGTGTGCATTTCAGCCTTGAAAGGCGTGTTGCCGCGGGTTTTAGAACCTTTTAAACAATAGTCGATGACAGGTTGTCGAAGTTGGACGTCAATACAAAAGAACTTTATAAGCAAACATTCGGGCATTTTTGCACGGATGCGGCATGTGCCGCCGTGGTGATTGCCGGTACGGCGGATTTGTTCGACATTGTGAAGTTTTTTGCGGGGTATAATTTTTTGGCGTTTTGCTTACAGCCTTTAGCCGGTTGGCTTTTGGATAAATTCAAAAACATACGCTTTGAACACTATATCGTCACGGCATTTTTATTGTTGTTGATCGCCTTTGCGCCGAATTTGAATATTTGGCTGCGCGTGGCGCTGGTCGGTGTCGGCAATTGTTTGTTCCATGTCGGTGCCGGTGCCTTGATTTTGACAACTGCCGCAAAAAAGATGATGCCGCTCGGTGTTTTTGTTTCCGGCGGTGCTGTTGGTTTGGCACTCGGAACGACATTCGCCGTAGTCGAAGTATGGCGGATTTTTCGGTGTTTATGTTTGGCAATGATGGTTGTTATCAACATCCGTTTGCCGGAGAGGACATCGCTCAAAACAAGTCAGGTGTTCCCATGGAAAATTATCGGTTTGTTATGTGTATGTGTGGCATTGCGTTCGTTTATGGGGTTGGCACCGCTGACGCAGTTTGAAAAAACGTTGCCGGTGCTTTTAACGATAACTTTCGGTGTTTTTGCCGGTAAATTTTTGGGCGGAATTTTATGTGATAAATTCGGGATTAAAAAGGTTGTTTTAATGTCGACGGCAATTGTTTTGCCGCTGTTTTTGCCGGCGCTGAAAAATCCTTATTTA
>JAGCYN010000020.1 GCA_017960745.1 Alphaproteobacteria bacterium
CCAGCAAGGTGCAGAATAAAAACGGATCCATGTAGAAAATCAAAATCGGTTGCGGCGTATAGGTCAAATCTTTAATATAAACACCGGCAATCATCGACAGCGAAAGCGCCATCAACAACGGATTGCGAAAGGCAAAATTCCAGCCTTTTTTATCAAACCATAAAATCGTCCAGTAGCCGATTAAGGCCAACAACGCGCCGGCCCAAATGGCAATAACGGCATCATCAACACCCAAATTGCGCGCCACTTCCAACCCCACAGCCACACCAACCGTGCAAACCGCACACGCCGGATTCGCATAAGCCGGAATTGCATACAACAAACCTATGACCAATAGCAGACCAAACAACATTTTGTTACCTCTTTTTATGTTTTTATTGCTTGTAAGATAGCGGATTTATCCGATAAATCAACTTTTTTTTATGAATTACGCAACCGCCCGCCCATAAAAAAACCTGCCGATAAACAGCAGGTCTTTTTCGATTTTAATCAGATATATTTTAGAAATGCTCGTCAACACGCTTGAGCAAATCTTCAATATTTTCAGGCGGCCAACCCGGAGTTTCCATACCCAAATGGATACCCATCTTGGCCAAACCTCTTTGATTTCGTTCAAAGATTTACGACCGAAGTTCGGTGTACGCAACATCTCTGCTTCCGTCTTCTGAACCAAATCACCGATGTAAACGATGTTATCATTCTTCAAGCAGTTTGCCGAACGAACAGAAAGTTCGAGTTCGTCAACCTTGCGCAACAAATTCTTGTTGAACGGCAATTCTTCACGAACATCTTCGGTTTCAGCTTCCGGCTCATCAAAGTTGATGAACGGTTTCAACTGGTCTTGCAGAATGCGCGCAGCATAAGCGACTGCGTCTTCCGGCGTAATCACACCGTTGGTTTCAACAACCATGGTCAGCTTATCATAGTCGGTAATTTGACCGACACGCGTATTTTCAACCTTGTAAGAAACCTTTTTAACCGGCGAATAAATCGCATCAACGGCAATCAGGCCGATCGGTGCATCGGCAGAAGTGCTGTTTGCAGCCGGAACATAGCCCTTACCGGTGGTAACCGTCAATTCCATATTGATTTTGGCACCGGCATCCAATGTGCAAATCACATGGTCCGGATTCATAATTTCAACATCATGACCGGTTTCAATCATTGCAGCCGTTACCGTGCACGGTCCGGTTGCTCTTAATGTCAGATTCTTTGCCGATTCGCTGTGGCATGCAACTGCCAACTCTTTAATATTCAAGACGATATCGGTAACATCTTCTCTAACACCAGGGATTACGGAAAATTCATGCAGAACACCGTCAATTTTAATTGCCGAAACGGCGCCGCCCTGCAATGAAGATAATAAAACTCTTCTTAAAGCATTTCCCAGAGTAAGACCAAAGCCCCGCTCTAAAGGTTCAACCACAATCTTTGCCTTGTTTGCATCTTTTTCTTGTGATACATCAAGTTTTGTCGGTTTAATGAGTTCTTGCCAATTCTTTTGAATCACTGGTTTTGTCCTTTTCGTTTGAAGTTATATATGCATATATTGGGCTCATGACAACAGGTCTTAAAGCATAAGACCTGTGTCAGAAAAAATAAAAATTAAACGCGACGTCTCTTTCTCAGACGGCAACCATTGTGCGGAATCGGCGTAACATCACGAATTGAAGTAATGGTAAAACCGATAACTTGCAGTGCTCTGATGGCAGACTCTCTGCCGGAACCCGGACCTTTAACTTCAACTTCCAAAGTTTTCATACCGTTTTCCTGAGCCTTTTTACCGGCATCTTCAGCAGCAACTTGCGCGGCATAAGGTGTGGATTTTCTGGAACCCTTAAAACCTTGTGCACCGGCAGTTGCCCAAGAAACCGTATTGCCTTGAGCATCTGTGATGGTAATTCTTGTGTTGTTAAAAGAAGAATCGATGTGAGCCACACCGGAAGTAATATTCTTTTTCTCTTTCTTTTTTCTTTGTATTGTTGCTTTTGCCATTTGAACTTACCTCACTACTTCTTCTTATTCGCAATAGTTTTGCGCTTACCTTTACGGGTACGAGCATTTTGTTTGGTGCTCTGACCGCGAACAGGCAGACCTTTACGATGTCTCAAACCGCGATAGCAGCCTAAGTCCATCAGTCTTTTAATGTTGGTACCGACTTCACGACGCAATTCACCTTCAACAAGGTAACCGCCGTCAATGACTTCACGAATTTTCATGACTTCTTCATCGGAAAGATCGTTAACGCGACGGCTAACATCGATTCCCGACTTTGCACAAATGTCTTGAGCAGACTTTCTACCAATGCCGAAGATATAAGTCAGTGCGACTTCAATTCTCTTGGCACTTGGGATATTTACACCAGCTATACGAGCCAAATTTAATCTCCATTTCAATAAATTATTACATTCAAAAAGTTGATCACCACTTTTCAAAATTAAGCGGATTATAGGCACGATATTTGACAGAGTCAACAACTTTTTTATGAAAAAATGACTCTTTTTTAATTTCCGCTTTCAACACCTAAAATCTGATCTATTTTTTTGCTGACAGCCTCGATTGTGCCGGTACCGTCAACCGTTTTTAATAAGCCGCGGCGCTCAAAAAACTGAATTGTCGGATATGTCAGCAAACGATAGTTTACCAGCCGATTTTGCACCGTCGTACGATTATCGTCTTTGCGACGCGTAAATTCGGTGCCGCCGCAGGCATCACAAACGCCATAAATCTTAGGTCTCTGAAATTTATCATGATAGCCGGCACCGCACTTCATGCAGGAATAGCGCCCCAAAATACGTTCCATAATGATTTCATCAGGAACTTGAATTTCCAACACGCAATTCAGCTTAATGCCTTTTTCGGCCAGCATCTCTTCCAAAATCTCAGCTTGCGGCATGGTACGCGGAAAACCGTCTAAAATAAAGCCGTGTTGGCAATCTGCCTCATCAATCCGGCTTTTAACCATCTCGATAATCATATCATCGGTGGCAAATTCGCCGCGTTCAAGCGCCGCGTTCAGTTCTCGACCGAGCGGCGTATCTTTTTGCGCAAATTCACGCAACATTTCACCGGTTGACAGATGGCAAACATGTGTTTTTTGTTTTAAAATTCGAGCCTGTGTTCCTTTACCGCACCCCGGGGCACCGGTAAAGACGACAAACAGGCCCTCTCTTGAAGCAGACATTAACGGTTCTTCTTTTTCACTAAAGCGGCTTTTTTCAGTAAACCTTCATACTGATAAGCCAACAAATGCGATTGAACCTGCGTTACAAAGTCCATCGTCACTTGAACCACGATGAGCAACGTTGTACCGCCTAAAACGAACGGAACGCCGACTTTGGCAATTAAAACTTCCGGCAAAATACATAAACAAACCAAATAAATCGACGCAATCATCGTTAAACGCGTAATCACATAGTCCAAATATTCAGCCGTATTTTTACCCGGACGAATACCGGCAACAAAACCGCCGTGTTTCTTCAAATTATCAGCGGTTTCTTCCGGATTGAACACCACCGATGTATAGAAGAACGTAAAGAACAAAATCAGGAACGCATACAAGCCCAAATACAACGGTTGACCGTGTCCCAAAAGCTGACTCAAAGTTTGAACCCAAGACGGTCCCTGTTCGGCCGATAAATTAGCAATCGTAATCGGCAACAACAACAGCGAGCTGGCGAAAATCGGCGGAATAACGCCGGTCGGGTTAATTTTCAGCGGCAAATGCGAACTTTCGGCAGCCATCATCCGCATACCCATCTGACGCTTCGGATATTGAATAATGATTTTTCTTTGGGCTCTTTCTACGAAAACAATCACATAAATCAAAGCCAATGCCATAACCATTAACATGGCAATCGTCCAACCCGACATTTGACCGGCACGTCCCAATTCAAAAGTTTGTGCCAACGCATTCGGAATATTGGCGATAATACCGACGGTAATGATTAAGGATGAACCGTTACCGACACCGCGCTGTGTGATTTGATCACCGAGCCAAACGATAAACATGGTACCGCCGACCAACGAAACAATCGTCGAAAAGCGGAAAGCAAAGCTGTTAATCATCACGGCAGAAGCACCGTTGGCACCGGAAACGCTTTCCAAACCGACGGCAATACCGTAACCTTGAATAATGGTAATCAACACCGTCAACATCTTGGTATAATGTGTGATTTTGCGGTGTCCGGCCTCACCTTCTTTCTTTAAGGCTTGCAACGACGGAACCACCGATTGACCGAGCTGAATGATAATGGAAGCCGAGATGTACGGCATGATGTTTAAGGCGAAAATCGTCATACGTTCCAACGCACCGCCGGAAAACATATTGAACATACCTAAAATACCGCCCTGATTACGGTTAAACATTTCCGCCAAAACGCCGGCGTTAATACCCGGAAGCGGAATATAAGTGCCCAAACGGAACACAATTAAAGCCATAACCGTAAACCATAATCTTTTCTTGAGTTCTTCAGCCTTGCTGAAGGCGGAAACATCTAAACTTGCCGCCATTCTATCTGCCATCGAAGCCATTTTATCATCCTTCAATTTAATATTTAAAAACAACATACAGGGCAAATTTCAGCCCATTAAACACAATCTAATACATAAAAAACAAAAGATATGCAACAAAAATCTTCTTATCCACACGAAACAACATAAAAAAACAATACCGATCACATGAAATGCCGATTTTGTTTTATCGGCATTACCATTCACGACTTGATTTTTAAAAGCTAAATGATATAGTTGAAGCAGCTTTAATATAATTTAGCTTATTGTTGTGAATTTGTATCGTTTATCTCATAAAATATTGTCAAACACTATAAATTGAACGGTTATGTATAATTATGTTTTTTTCGGTTGGATTTCCGGCATTCGGAATTGTTTGTATGAATTGCCGCCGGGCGTTGTTATTTGGTCTGTGCTGATTTTTACGATTGCTGTGCTTTTTTGCATACATCTCTCTTTATCCATGGATTTGGCCGATAAGTACGACATTTTGGCTGACAAATACAACAATCCCTGCAGTTTTTATGACGGCACCTATGAACTGCCGCGCAGCAACATCAGAAAAGCGATGATTTACGCTAACTTAAGTTATCACACTTTCTGGAATATTGTTGTTATGTGTCGCTTTCGCGTGTGCCTGCACAAATGTCCGCAAGTCTATTTCCGTGTTAATCGGTTCAGCGAATTGGGACTACCCTTCTTTGTCCTAGTAAGAGCGCTGATGTTTCTTTCTTTGGCTTTCGTTTGGGGATATCCGCTGTTTTTGCTGATTGTGTTATGCCGAATGATGTTCTACAAAAGCGACTTATGCTGAAAATAAAAAAGGAACGGATAAAACCGTTCCTCTTTTATTTAGTTTCTACGCTTTAAGCTTAAGCAATATTTACTTTACCGCCGGCTTTTTCTACGGCAGCAACCGCAGATTTGGAAGCAGAATTTACGGTAATTTCAATTTTGCTGGTGATGGCGCCGCGTGCAAGCAAGCGGATACCGTCCAACTTCTTTGAAACAACGTTGGATTTCAATAAAGATTCAACATCAATTGATTTGGCATCTAATTTGCCGGCATCAATCGCTTTTTGAATCGTATCCAAATTTACAACGGCATAAGTCTTTGCAAACGGATTTTTGAAACCATGCTTCGGTAACTGGCGATATAAAGGCATCTGACCGCCTTCGAAGCCGAGCTTAGCACCGCCGGAACGAGCTTTCTGACCTTTGTGGCCGAGACCACAGGTCTTACCCTTACCGGAACCGATACCGCGACCGACGCGTTTGCGATTCTTCGTTGCGCCTTCGTTATCTTTTAATTCGTTAAGTTTCATTTTTTTATCCTTTTCTTAATCTCACTTATCATGATCAAAAAACAAATCAGTGATTGGGAAGAAAGACTGTGCTACGCCGTGAATTTTCGCCGCCGTGTACAAATCGGTACACAAGAAGAAAATTTACAAATATGGCAGCCTTTCTGCACAATCCCCAAGTTTTATTCCTCAACCTTGACCAAGTGAGCCACCTTTCTAATCATCCCACGAATAGAAGGCGTATCCTCCAACTCAACAGTACGGCCGGTTTTGGTTAAACCCAAACCTCTTAAGTTCTTTTCCTGAATTTCAGGACGACCGATTGTGCTGCCGGTTCTGGTAACTTTAATTTTCTTTTTAGTTGCCATGGCTTATGCCTCCTCTTTTACTTCTTTAGCAACGCCGGAATTTTCACGGCGGCTAACGATATCACCGACTTTCTTACCGCGTTTGGTTGCAACCATTCTC
>JAGCYN010000021.1 GCA_017960745.1 Alphaproteobacteria bacterium
ACAAAAAAGGCGGGATAAAACCACCCGCCTTTGATGTTTCTACTTAAGCACATCGACTTTATTCATACTCACTTTGCAAGTCGCCGATGTTGACTTCACTGTATGCCGGGCAAGCCGTACCGCTCTTGATACAGAGGTAACCGACACTCGAACATACTCTGGTCGAATTACCGCTTGAATGACATTCCGGAACTACACAGCAGTGTCTGCCTTCTCCCGGATAATCACTATCGCAGTTTCTGTCACCGCAAGTTGAAGAACCGGATGTCTGACCTGCCGTACCGTTCGACATCGCGAAGTCAAACGAGAAGTCAAACGAGAAGTCATACGAGAAGTCATACGAATAGCTGTCGTAGCTGTAGTTGTCACCGCCACCGGTGCCGGAACCGCCGCCGGAGCCGCCGCCACCGGAACCGCCGGAACCACCGGAACCACCGGAACCGCCGCTACTGCTATTGGTACCGCAGTAACAGTTTGCACCACTGCCTTTGACAACTTGACCACTGCCACAGCTTAAGGTTTTAGACTTGTAACAGGTACCCGTACCGCATTTTTGCGGCTGGGTATCCCAACAACCGGATGACGGTTTGGTTATACTATATCCGCTATCACAAAAGGCTTCCCTTTTAATGTAGCAAATATTACCGTCCGCAAGATCCTCTTTCTTCTCGTAGCATGTGGTATCCGGAAGGCTTGCCCCCTTGGTCCAACTTGAATTGCTACATGTGGAAGTCGCACAATCATATATCGAACCAATCGGATTACAACCGGACATATGACCGTAATCTGACGGTTTTGCTACATTTGGTGCACAACATACATCCGTACACTTCCCTGCCGGACTGACAACCGAGATATGCGTATATCTGATTGGTCTCTCACCGGAACAGGTATTGCTAATCTCGCATCTGATGCAGTCTTTACCATCAGATTTGGCACCGACAGGAACCGGTGTATAACCCTGATTACATGTTCCGCCGGCTAAGCTGCCGTCCGGACACGGCTTTACAGTGCATCTCCAGTATGGATATTGCTTATCACCAATCGTGCACGCTTCGCAAGTATAGCCATCTGCTGACTTATCTTGATCAAAGTTATACCCTATTCTTGCACAGGCATCTGCTTGTGTCAAGCAACGACCGCCCATCTCAATCTTCGGTGATTTACAAGTCATATTCTTGTATTTACCGTAGTTCGGGTTGCCGGCTTGTGTACACGGTCCCGTACAGTCATAACCGGCTGCAGACGTACAAACATTGTACTCACCGACGCATTGGTTTTCTTCGCAGTAGCCGTTCGACATAACCTTGCCTGACGGGCAGTAACATTGACAGGTACCTTCATTCAAAACCATACCGTTGGTACAGCTCTTGTTACAGTTACAGCTGCAGTTTGACTGATTGAAGACAAAGCCGTCCGAGCAAGAGTCTGAATACATATCGCAGACTGCCGTATTCTGTACACAGCTCGTGCCTTCCAGGTGTGTGCCTGACGGACATGAGCAGTTCTCATACATACCCTGTTTCGGTCCAGGCTGTTCGCATCTGTTATGACACTGCATACCCATTGCTCTTTCCATGTTACCCCATGTCGTTGCATTCGGGCACAGGTCTTCTGCACAGGTACCGTTTGATTCAAACTTCGGTGCTTCGCATGAGCAGTCATAGTAGGTCTTTCCTTCGCAGGTGGCAACCTTCTGACAGTCATAGCCCTTGCTCGTCTTATCAATCAGCGAGTAACCGCCGAACTTAACGTCATCCGGACACTTCAGCTGTTTACACTTATATTTATAAGCATTCGGTGAGTTAAAGCACGTACATACTTCGCACTCATAACCTTCTGACGGTTCCGACTTCCACGTATAGTCTTTACACGTATCCGTACATGCGTGACCGCCTGATGCACCGTCACTGTAACCGCCGCCGGAGATTAAATCTTCGTAGCAGTCCGTACACGGTACACATCTTTGTTCCGCATCACTCCACATACTGCCTTCGCAGTAGCAACGTGTCCATTGATCCGAGAACGGACAGGTCGGACAATACATACCGTATTGCGGAGCCGCCTTCGGATTATTCTTGGTATAACCCCAACGTCTACAAATTGCGTCAACTTCACACTTGTAGTATTCCGAGTTATACGAACACTTCTGGCACCACGAGTTTGCCGTGTTGGTATCAACGCCCCATTCGCTCAAGGACTTATAACCGTCTACGCGGCACATATCTCCCGTCGTTTCAACCGATGTGCCTTTGTAGCGGCATGCATAGTATTGGTTCGTCACATCTACCGGACAACGTACACAACCCGTATTCGTTATCGAATAACCGTCGCTGTACCCGAACGAGTAAGCATTCGCCGACGTCGTTTCAAGCGCTTTGATTTTGTTGTATATATCAGAACCGTAGCTAACGTTATACTTGCCGACACCGTCGTTAATCGCCGGACATTGCGTCTGCGTGATTTCGCCGTTGCCGCTTCTTTGGGCGTGACGACACTTATAGAAGTTCTCAGAGCCTTCCGTTTCTGACGGACATTGTTCGCAAGTATATACTTTTGAACCGCCGTAGTACAACAAATTCGCTCTGTTAATTCGACTGCGGAAGTTGTTGCCGTATACAGAACCGTTCTTATCTCTCGATCCAGTATCCGTTAACGCCTTCGTCAAGTCAATCACATACCCGGCTGTCGCACAGCTGCCGTACGTACAACGATACTTGTTGTATTGGCTGTCAACATACCCCAGCGGACATTTCGCACATTTATAGCCTTGCGCCGTCTTCGTTTGCGCTTCGCTCTCGCTCAATGTGTATTCCGAACAGTTGCCGCTTACCGTACACTTATATTTGCTCTGCGTGCATTGCGTATCGCTCAGCATCGTCGCATAGCTACATAAGCTGCAGCCGCCGCTCAAGCCCTGTTCTTTTACCGCTGTATTCAACGCCGAAATCGCGCCGGTACCGCCGCTGACAAATGTATAACCTTCATCTGCCGTCGCCGATACATCATATTTATATCCCAACGCCGAGCACAACTGGTTCTGCGATGTAATATTCACGCCGTTCAATACACATTTATACAACGATGATCCGCTGCGGCACAAATCACATGTTCCGCCTTCTTTCTTCACAATGCTGATCAATGTATCCGAACAGCCGCTGCTTGAACTATCCGAGTAGCAGTCGTTGTATGCACTGCCGCCCTGTACTAAACAGGCCTCATCTGCCGAGCTCCATTCATAGCCCGGGTTGCAACTACAATCTTTCATGAAACGATTGTCATACGGACAATGCGTACATGTGCCGTACGGTGAATAGTCAATGCCCCAATCTTGGCTCGTGCCAACATGGAAGCCCATGTTATTGCACATATCCGATGCTGACGGCGGTGTGTATTGTGATACCGCTTCCGATTGAGCATCAGATGTCGCATCCGGTACATTCGGTGCCGAACATACGCCGGAGGCATTAATGTAACTCGTCGGACAATAGCACAGATAGTTCGAGCATCCTGCCTTATAGCTACAACTGTAGTTCTTTGCTCTCAGCCCCGCTACCGCACTCGCCGGCGTCGTGTAACCCAAACAGTTCGTCGGGTCATCCTGTATGCCGCTCGAGCTTGCATCCGATACCGTATTACCACCTGTATTTCTTAATTCACATGTCCCCAATCCGCTATTCCATACATATGGTTCAACACAGTGGCAATTCTTCATATAACGTCCATCGTCCGGACACCGAGTGCAGGAACCGCCCACCGAATAGAATATTGACCAATCCTGTGTCGTGGCAGCATGATATCCCGAACATATCGTCGCCGGCGCCGATGATGTGCTGTCTCCGTAGCTGTAACCGCCACCGCTGCTGCAGTCAATACATGTATTGTTTGCACCGTAGCACCGATTACAATAACAACGTTGACTCTTGCCGCAGAAATTATCCGGCGATGCTTCACAGGTCCAGCCTTTCAGCTTTAATTCTCCCGCCGTTTGCGTATCCGTCGTGTAACCGTTGTTGATACACCACATCGAATCTCCCGCAGAATATTCCAATTCCGCAAACCCGACATTCGCACTGAAGCTTACCGATGACATCCGACATTTTTTGACTTTCGTCGAACTCTTCACCGTATAGCCTTGCTTCTCACAGTCCGCTACACATGAACAGCTTCCGTCTCCGTTACGAATCTTCTGCTCGTTTGCTCCACATGTTAAGCCCGTGTTCGTGCATTCCAAACATGCACAGGTCGCCGCACTTGCCGTCTTGCCGGCCGGACAACTCAAACACGTGCCGTTGTCGCACTTCGTATAGCCGCTGTTGCATACGCAGGTGTCTCCAACCGCGTGTGCATTCTGTTGGCATATCTTATGGCACGGACTGCCTTCATAACCGTCAACACATGAACACCCGCCGCTGCTGTTTCGTACTTCGTGCGCACCGCATCTGACTAAGCAGGCATCCCCTTCTTTGACGTAACCGTCATTACATTGTACATAGCACGGCTTCGCTTCAACCAGTCTTCCGTTCGTCGGCGCTGTCTTAACACACTCGCCGCTGCATTCCGTATAGCCGCTTTCGCACCCGTTACATTTGTAGTAACCGCTGTCGCCGCACGCTTCACATACGTAGTGTGCCTTCGGTGCTGTTTCCGTACAATCTACATCTATCTCCGATCTCGGCGTTTCTACCATAATTCCCGAACAGTCGTTCGACGGTAAGAAACAGGTTGATGCCTCAACCGGCTTTACCTGTGTCATACAGACCATTATACAGGCTGACAGAACCCAGTATAACCCTGTCTTTATAACACTCCCTTTATTTCTTGCGGACATGTCTTATCTCCTTAATACACATATATGCCATTTTATTCTATCACACTTTTCGTTTTTTTCTACAACTTTTTTGTTACATTTTTGTTAAATATGTGCATAGTTTTAAAAAAAATCGGATACGAGAATGCAGACTATTTAAGCCTACGAAAAGCAAAATTTTTGTAACTATTTAATAATGCTGTAAATTTTACCGAATGATGTATTTTATGACCGGATTATTGCCGATTATCATTTTTTATGAACCGCCATCAAAACGTACGGAGTCGCATTTTCCGAAGTCAGTTCATCAATATTTTGCCACGTAGCACCGGCTGAATCCCGACCGTCGCCGGATTGTTGCGGCAAACCGTTGATTTCAACATCATACAATACCGCATTATGCTGTAACACCCCTGTTTCATGGCTTTGCGGCGTAAAATCGGAAAAAATAATCGAACGAAAGCGCTCATTTTCGGCACACACCGTTTCACAACCGGTTTCTTCGCGAATTTCGCGTTTCAATGTGGTCAAAGAATCTTCACCGTGTTCCGGACTGCCGCCCGGTAAATCATACATACCGGTATACGGACCGCGCGCCTTTTTAATCAGCAAAATCCGCCCGTTGCGAATAATGACACCGTACACGCCGAAATGAGACTTCGTCACCTGCGGGTTGCGAATCAAAACATGCTTAAACCATTGTTCTTGAAAAGCCGTCTGCGCCTCAATTTCTTCGTCAGTCATCCTGCAGTTTTCCGGCACAACAACCAATTTATCATCGTCATCATCGGTACGATGAATAACGCCGATACAGCGCCCGACGAAGTTATGCAACGGTTCTTTTACCCCCAAAACATAGGCATCCAACTCTTCCCCGTCACCGGAAACCGTATAA
Organism: Alphaproteobacteria bacterium; assembly: GCA_017960745.1. Taxonomy (GTDB): domain Bacteria; phylum Pseudomonadota; class Alphaproteobacteria; order RF32; family CAG-239; genus RUG410. The sequence goes on from JAGCYN010000021.1 coordinate 5,706, forward strand.
GGCACAAAGCCGTAATTTACCGGATATTCAAACCCGTGCTTCGGATGTTTGCTGCCCTGCGGTCGATCAATCGTAACCTGCACTTTTTGCCCGATATATCTTGCTGTCGGCAAATTATGCAAAACCACCGGATAATTATCCGCAGCATCCCACGGTTCATATTGCTTGGACAACGTATCAAATTCATCTTCCCGAATATACAATTCCTGCGGATCCTCGGCAGAACGTTTCAGAATTCTTCTTTTAGCCTCATCCATCGCGCACCCGACCACATGAAACACCACATCATCGGTCAATTTTTTGGCCTGAGCATACACTTTCTCCCGAACTTGATGTCCCCAAAAACCGTAATCCATAATGACATCGGTGCCGGTTTGAACAATTTTTGCGGCCAAATCCCATAAAACACCGTCAACTTTTTGATAATTCGAATGAAATTCCGCATAAGGCATATTCCGGCCATAAAGCTTGACCATAAATTCATCGTGCGTTAAACACACCGCCGACAAACGCGAAGCCATTTGCTTGGCAATTGTGGTTTTGCCAAACCCCATAAAGCCGACCATCAGATGTATTGCGGCCATTGCTTTTCTCCCTGAATTACGTTGACTAAGCGGCCGCCTTCAGTTCTTCCAAAACTTCTCTCTTCAACGTGACGTTATCAATCTTGCCGGTCGCCGACATCGGAATTTTATCACGATACAGAATGATGCGCGGCAAATACAACTCCGGATAACCGTTTTGCTTAACAAAGTCACGCAACATATCCATTGTCAGGCCCTTTTCGTTGGTTACCAGCACTATTTGCTCGCCTTTATGTTCGTGCGGAATGGCCACGACACCGCAACAAAAATCTTCTTTTCCAGCAAAAGCTTTATTAATCATATTTTCAACGGCACGCAACGACACCATCTCGCCGCCGATTTTAGCAAAGCGCTTGATACGGTCTTTAATGCTGATAAAGCCGATTTCATCAATATCAACCACATCGCCGGTATGATACCAACCGTCTTCCGGCGGTACCAAAACCCCCGGATTATCGGCCATAATATAGCCGGCCATCACATTCGGTCCTTTAACCACCAATTCGCCGCCTTCTTCAATGCCGTCGATTTTATCTAAGCGACACTGCATTCCCGGACAAAGTTTGCCGATGGTGCCAAACTTGTTAAACACCATATTATTGCCCGCAACAGCCGGTGAACATTCGGTGGTTCCGTAACATTCCATTAAACGCACGCCCAAACGCTCGTTTAAGATATTGCGCGTGTCCAACTTAACGCCCTCGGCACCGGCATAACACAAGCGCAAGCTTCCGAAATCAAGCGGGTGCGAAATTTTAGCATAGCTGCGGAAAAACGTATCGGTTCCGATCATCACAGTCGCCCCGATTTCATACAGCAAATCGCTGATAATACGGAAATGAAGCGGCGACGGATAAAGAAAGACTCTTGCCCCCTGATACAGTGCATAAAGCGTTCCCAAAACCAGACCGAAACTGTGGAAAATCGGCATTGAATTCAGAATAACATCCGTGCGGTTTACCGTTTCAAAAGTGGCAATCTGCCAAACGTTGGAAATAACGTTACGGTTCGATAAAACTACGGCTTTCGGTGCCCCCTCGGAGCCGGAGGTAAACAAAATAACCGCGCGGTCATCCGGTGTTGCTTTATACGGCACATACTTTACTTTATATTGCAACAGCGCCAAAATTTTTGCCCAAATTGAAATCTTTTTCGCTTCTTCTTCCAAATAGCAAACTTCATAGCCGTTTTCTTTAATGGCATCAACGACCTCTTCCAAACCGGCTTTTTTAACAAACATCTTTGATGTAATAACTTTTTTGCAGACCGTACTTCTAAGGCCGCTCAAAATATTTTTAACGCCGGCGCTGAAATTCAGCATAACCGGCACTTGACCATAGGCATTAAGCCCGAAAAAAGTGCAAATTGCCGCCACCGAGTTCGGCAACATAATCGCAACCGATTCTTGAAGAGCGGCGCCCTTATTGAAATGACGTCCCAAAACATAGGCGGCCAACATAATATCCTTAAAGCTTTTCGGCTTGCGTGTAATATCTTCAAGCACTTTCGGACGCTTAAAACCGAAGGCCGATTTAGCGTGAATTTTAGCCGCTTTAATTAACTGCGTGAATACCGTTAACTCCGGATTATACATCGCCTCAAAGGCCTGTTCGCGCATAATCATGTAAATTTCATTGGAAATATGATTACGCTGATGGCGCAGTTCATCTTTAAGCTTTAACGGACGCGGGGCATCAACTACAATTTTTACTTTCGGGAAATAGCGATGCGGCAAACGACCTCTGGTGCGCGAAAAATGACAATATTGCAAACCGTTAATCCAAATCGGAATAACCGGCGAATCGGTCTTATCGGCCAACAAACCGGCGCCCTCGTAAATTTTCATGATATTGCCGTTGGTGGTCATACGACCTTCCGGAAACATCACACACAGCCGACCGGAATTAACAATGGAAATCAATTGCTTAAGATCGGGAACATCAATATTGCCGTATTCCATCACATCCGCCGTTTTCATCAGCAAACGAACCCAATAACTGCGGTAAAGCTGTCCTTGCAACGCAAAAACAGGATTCCCCGGCAAAAACGCAAACAGCACAATCGGATCAACATAAGAAACGTGATTGGAAATATACAAACCCTTCTTCGGCAGCTGTGATATATCAAATCGCATTTCAAAACGAACTTTAAAAAGTCTGAAAAAACAACGCAGACAAAAACGCACAAAATCCCGCATCATGATAGCCCTCCTTTGTCAAACAGCGGTCAGTATATTATACTTTAAATCTGATGTAAAGTAGGCACTTCGGAGAAACTGCAAAACCGATGGTTATTGCCCGTCTGCAGTGGCATTTTACCCTGTTTATTGATTGCTGTTTTCCAAAAAAAAAGCCGCTTTTACAAGCGACTTTTCTTATTGGTGCCGGTTAGGAGATTCGAACGCCCGACCCACGCATTACGAATGCGTTGCTCTACCAACTGAGCTAAACCGGCATAAAACAAGTTATAGTTAATATACTTTGTTTTATTTTGCAAGAATTATTTTAATCTTTCTGCAAATCAGAGCGATCTTCTTGTTTTTTCTCACTTTTTCGGTCTTCGTTGGCCTTATCTCCGTTATAAACAACCAACTGATTGAACGGAATTTCAATACCGTTTTCTGCAAATTTCTTAAAGATTATATAGCGCAAATCGCTCGGTCTGGTCCAAGAATCCCACAAATTTTTGATGTAAAAACGCAACTCAAAATCCAAACTGCTGGCCCCGAAATCTTGGAACAAAACATACGGCGCCGGATATTTCAAAATATCTTTACACTCTTTGACGCTGTCCAATAAAACTTGGCGCACCAATTCCGGATCGGAACCATATGAAACGCCGACTTTGACCGTTTGTCGTGCCATATTATCACCGTGCGTTAAATTGGTTACCGAACTGGAAATCAATGTGGCGTTCGGCACAATAACGCTGGTACGCTTGAATGTTTCCATTTCGGTCGAACGAATGTTGATTTGTTTGATTTTACCTTCTTCACCGTTCAAAACAACCCAATCGCCAACTCTGAACGGACGTTCCAGCAAGATAATAATGCCGGCCACAAGGTTTTTAATTACATCCTGTAAACCGAAACCGATACCGACTGAAAGAGCACCGGCGATGAATGCAAGGCTTGTTAAGTCAATGCCCATCGCAATAATCGCCAACAGCGTTGCCACAATAAAACCGATAAAGCTAACGCCGGAGACCAGCGAATGCTTGATGCCGTCATCAATATCAATCTTAGAAAGGATATTATCGTTAAGCTTATTTTTGATAATTTTAACAACCGTCAACGAAATAAAGAATACCGATATACCCAGCGCAATTGCAATTAACGAAATCTGAATACCGCCAATCTTAAAACCGAATAACAATTTTTTGGCGACTTGAAGCAGAAAATCACCCGGCAATCCCCATAAATTCAATAAGGTAAAAATAAGCATTAAACCGATGGCCGGATTGATAACGGCGCGCATCCAAAAATCTATTTTAGCCGATATTCGTTTACTGCTGCGATATTTGCGCATCCATGGCATTGAGGCAATGATTTTTTGCAAAATATCAATCAAAGAGCGGCGCAGTACTTCGAAAAGACCGCAAAGAATGAGCGTCATGATAATATGGCGCAAAATAAACAGCGACAATTCCGGATAGCCGAACAATGAAGCCGCAAAAATCGTCATACAGAAAACGTGTGATAACAAAATTAGCTTAAAACTGTGCGAAACCTCAATATCTTCATCTTCCGAACTTATATCTTCGGCAAAATCATCCTTATAGGTATCAAAGGCAATCTTGGATATAAACATTAAAAAGAACGCGATCACGGCACACGAAATAATCATCACAAAATGAATCGTTTCAACCGAATATTCCACTTCCTGCGCAATATAAACCTGAATGGAAGCAATTGCGTTCAAGATAATAAAGGTAAAAATCAAATGCGTAAACCGTGCCGCTTTTTCGGTCGAAATATTAACCAAACGCCACTGCGGATAATTCGGGGCAAATGTCACGCGTGAAATGGTTGCTTCAACAATAGCCAACAAGCTGGTAAATGCGGCTGTCATCAAAACCGTATCCAGCAAACTGCCGGCAAAAATCTTCGTACTGACCATCCACAAAATACAGCCGATGATTAAAAAGGCAAAAATCAGCCCGCGCGCCGTTGCAACGGCAATCGCCGCCACCAACTTGCGGTTAAATGTCGGTTCCTTAATTTCTTCCTTATAACCGAAAGTTCTTAAAATGAAACGTCGCAAGAAAATGGCCATCGTGAGCGCAATCATCAAAATCACGCACATCAACACGATATTAAAAATGGCATACGAACGCTGTTCTGCCGGTAAATTATTATACCAGTCTACCGGCGATTTAACTACATCCCAGAAGAAGATAACGTATGCTTTCACACCGTTGAAAAACACCAGCGGATTGATAAATGCCGACTGTTTGGTCATCAAATCGCCATATATTTTTTGGTTACGCAAATTCAAAATCTTGCCGGTTAAATCTTCCATTTGGATAACCAATAAATCCGCTTCCTTAAGAATTCGATCTTGCGATGCCAGTCTGAGCGAAAGCTCGTCACGTTGTTTGGTAATGGCAATATCTTCGGGATTGCCGTCTTGAGCATCTCCCAAAGCATCAAGCTGCTTTTGTAAAAACTTTACTTCTTTTTCGATTTCTTCGTGTTTCTTGGCAATACTGGCTTCCGTGCCGGTCAAATATGAAACATACTCATCAATTTTTTCGCGGGTAACATTGCCTTTAATCTTATTTTCGATAACCGTTATTTTTTTACGAATATCCGTAAAATCAATCGTTTCCGAATCTTGTTGCACAACCGGTTTGGCCGACGGCCTTGAAGGCGGCTGCGCCGTGCCGGCCGTAACCGCCGACATCATCAACAGGAAAGCTAAAAGCAGAATTTTTACCAATTTACCCATTGTTTTTATCCTTGTTTTTTAAGCATTATTTTCAACAAACCGTATGCGTTTTGTGCCGTTCCCGCGCGCAAATCATCGGCAACACTCCAAAAGCTGAAACCGTTTTCAACGGAAACATCTTGTCGTAAGCGACTGACATAAATATCGCCTTCGCCTTGAACATCGTTGATGGAAACATAGCCGCAATCAACGTGTTTATCAAACACAACCACCCCTTTGGTATCACGCATCATATTGCGAACCTCATCAACATCAACTTCTTTTTCGCATTCAACGTTAATATAAGCGCCGATACCGATAAACGCCGGAATGACGGCGCAGTTGGCATGAACCTTAATATCTTTATTCAATATTTTTTTGATTTCAACATTAGCCGCCCACTCACGCGCCGTTTCATCGCCGATAAATTCCCCGACTTGCGGCAAAACATTAAACGCAATCTGCTTATGAAAAATTTGTTCGTCATCAACCAACGGCTCATTCATAAAAATTTTTCGCGTTTGAGCAAACAACTCATCCATCGCTTCTTTGCCATAAACCGAAGCGGCCATGTAAGTGCTTATAACCAAGCGCTTAATCGTCAGCTTTTCGGCAATTTTCTGCAAAGGTATCAAGGTTTGCAAAACCAGCGGCGACGGCAAAGAAATAATGCCTTTACGCGCCTCACCGATTTGTTCCGGATTGATTTCCGGAATAATCAACGGAACGTCGCTGTCTGTGGTGTAAGCGCCGGAACAATCAATAACAAAAGCGCCTTTGGCCAGCGCCCTCGGCACATAATGTTTGGAAACTTCTTCAGAAGTGCAAAAAACGACTATTTTCGCCGAAGCAAAATCAAAATCTCGCAAATTAAAGACGTCCATATCCACGTCTTCGCCGTAAGAAATCTGCGTACCGAGCGGACAATCCGTATCAACGGCAAAAATATCGTCCGGTGATGTGTTGTTTTCTTCCAAAATGTTTAACAGCTCACGGCCGCAACTGTTCATAACCCCGATAACAGCAACTTTTTTCATCTCAAACATCCTTTGCAAATTCTGTAATCGGATGCATTGTATCGAAAAAAGATTAAAAGGTTATAAATTTTTAAGAATTTTTATAATTTTTGCTTTAAAACCGCTGAAGCGCCCTTTTTCAAGGACGCTTCATGTCGATTAATGATTACGAGTGCCGCGGCAATTGTACGCACTGGTGGCACTTGTGTTCTGAGAACGCAACTCGGTTCCCTCAGCATTTTGATTCCTTTTCTTCTTGTCGAAAGGCCCGTCGTCGGAAAATTTAATTTCCACTTCTTTGCCCGGCAGACCGACGATTTGTTCAATCACAATCTCTTTACGCTCAGGCGGCGGTACGGGGCTCGGCGTGGTGAAGAAACAGGCAAGAACTAAACTCATCATACGCAATGAATATTACAGGTTAAAATAAGTTGGTGAAATCTTTGTCAGACGCTGATGCTTATCCGTGGCAACCGGCTTGTAGCGCGGCATACCGTTGATGGTATCTGCCTTGTCATAGGTAACGCCGTCGATTTTGAAGCGCCCGTTAACATTTGTCTGCGCGGCCATCTGATGATTGTTGACAACCTGCGTGGCGCCGGAAGCAACATCAACCAAAACCGCTTGTTCGCCGGCTTGCTTCACGAAGGCATAAAAAGGTTTGCCGGAAACGTGATTGAAAGCGGGCATACGGAGCACAACCTTGGAAAGCGTGACACTCTTTTCGACAGAATCGAGATTGAGGATCTTGATGATTTCGTCGGCTTTACCGTTAGCGATAAAAGCATTCAGCTTAGATGCGCAAATAGACTTCTTCTTGCTCATAAATTTTAGGAATTTAGGGTTAATAAATATAAATACTTAGTCACTGGGGACTCTTATAACATTTATTTTTGTCTAAATCAAGCAAAAGTTTTTATTTTTTGCATTTTGCAAATAAATCAAGGTCTTGCACATATTCTGTGGTGTGAATTCCGCCGACGCTCAGAACCGAATGGAAGAAATTATCATGCGAAATCGGCTCGGATGCCGAATCCGTTAAACATTCTTTGTCTAAATTTAAAGCGGCAAAAGTTTCATCTTCCGCCCAAATGAAAAACGGAATATCCTTTTGCTCTTGCGGCGCAATAATATACGGTGCCGAATGCAAATAAATATTGTTTTCGCCCAGCGATTCGCCATGGTCGGAAACGTAAAAAAGCATGATGTTATAATCCTTTTTATACGGCGCAACCGTTGCAATGATATCGGCAATATTTTGCGACGTGTAGTCAATTGTATTGTCGTAAACATTAATCAGTTCTTCATGCGAACACTCATCCAGCTTTTCAGTATTGCAGGCCGGCAAATACGGCGCCTTTTCCGGTTTATAGCGTTTAAAATATTTCGGGCCGTGACTGCCGATTTGGTGCAAAACAATAACGGTGTTCTGCGGCTCTTTCGGCATACTTTTGCCGATTTCCGGCAGCATCACGGCATCCAAACAATCCGCTTCCTGCGGATAGGCGCGACAAGGATACAACGTTTCGATTCGAGGGCAAATATCCTTGCAATCGCTGTTATTTTCCACCCATACCACATGATAACCGCCGCGTTTCATCACATCCAACAAATTTTCGGTATAAGCCATACTGCCGCTGACAAAATCCGCGCGTTTGTTCCTAGAAAACATACATGGTAGCGACACCGCCGTTGATGTGCCGCAGGAAACGGCGTGCGGATAGTTGATAATGTTCTGTTTATAGCCGTTTAACGGTGCATTGGTGTCGCGCTCATAGCCGTTAAACGAAAAATGATCGGCACGTGCGGTTTCGCCGACAATCAGCACCAACAGGTTCTTTTTATCGTTTTGCCAATATTTTTCAAAACGGGCATCGCGACCGATTTCCATAAATTCATGATTTTCGCGATAATATTTTTTAACCATGCTGTTGACGGCGCTGATATAATTAACCGGTATCAGCTGATATTTCAACGGTTTATGGCTGCGCACAAACGGCGCGGTTTTTTGAAAGCTTACGGCAATCGGCGTGACGGCAATCAAAATTAACCCCAGAATCAAAAAAGTTTTAGCTTTAACCGATGTTTTAGGCGCAAACTGCAACCGCCAAATCAATAAACACGGCAAAAAACCCAACAACAAAATATATGCCGCCCATTTCCAATTCAGCAAATCTTGAGTTTCAGCCCAGTTTGTCTGCAACGTGTTGCGCAACATTTCATCATCAATGTAAACATTGTAGGTTTTCACAAAATAAAAAACACTGCCGTTAATCAGCAAAAACAGCCACGATAACGGTTTAACGGTGTGTTTATGAAACAAGATAAAACAACACAGCGAACCGAGCGCCCATAAAACCACAAAAGAACCTATCGTAAAAAGCAAGCTGCTTTCCCGATAAACCTTTTCAAAAAACACTGTATTGAAAGCCAGCAAGTTGTATAACATGAAAAGAATGTCGTAGGTTTCCAGCCGAACGAATATCTTCTTTTTGTTTACAACTTCTTCCATCATCAGTCCGCCGAATTAAGCCACCAATTCTTTCACTTTGGAAATTGCTTCATTGATTTTGCTGACATCAACACCGCCGGCCTGAGCCATATCCGGTCTGCCGCCACCGCCTTTGCCGCCTAAAACTTCGGCAGCCGCACGCACAAAATCAACCGCGTTGTATTTATCGGTTAAATCCTGACTGACGCCGACAACCACTGATGCTTTATTATCTTTATCCGAGCATAAAACCACCACACCGGAACCGATATTTTGCATAATATCGTCCACAAACGATTTTAATTCTTTCGGATGTGTATCCGGCACCGTTTTACCGACAAACTTAACACCGTTCACAATTTCCGTTTCGTTTTGTGATTTTGCCTGACCGCCGGCCAAACTCTTTTTCAAATTAAAGATTTCGGCTTCAAGTTTCTTGCGTTCTTCCAACATGCCGTTGATACGATTTTCCATATCGTTGATATTGGTTTTCAACATGGCGGAAACCTGATGCAGTTTATCTTCAATCGAGCGAACGTAACAATCGGCGCCGTAACCGGTAACACATTCCAAACGACGGACACCGGCCGCCACGGCAGATTCCGAAACAATGTGGAAATAACCGATATTACCGGTTGAGCAAACGTGTGTACCGCCGCAAAGTTCGCGCGAGAACGGCGCTTTTTCATCACCCATGGTCACCACGCGGACATCATCGCCGTATTTTTCATCAAACAGCGCCATCGCGCCGAGTTTTACCGCCTCATCTTTGTTCATAATCACGGTATTTACCTTCAAATCACGGCAAATCTGCTCGTTGACAATATCTTCAACCTGTCGCAACTGCTCTGCCGTAACCTGTTTCGGATGCGAAATATCAAAGCGCATTCTGCCGGCTTCCACCGCCGAACCTTTTTGTGCCACATGATCGCCCAAAACCATTTTCAGAGCTTTATGAGCCTAGTGTGTTACCGAGTGGTTGGCACAAATACGACTACGATTGGTTTCATCAACTTCAAAATTGGCAAAAGCACCGACTTTAACCGTACCGTCTTCCAATTCGCAGACATGAACGAAAACATTGTCCAGCTTGCGTTTGCAATCCACCACTTTCGCCGTAAAATCTTTTGAGGTAATCACACCGATATCGCCGACCTGACCGCCGCATTCACCGTAAAACGGCGTTTGGTTGGCCACCAACTCGAATTTACCGCTTGTAACACTCGAAACTTCCTGACCGTTCTGAACCAACGCTTTGATTTCGCCGTCAGCTTTTAATGTGTTATAGCCGAGAAATTCCGTGGCGCCGCATTTATCCTGAATGCCGTACCAAACTTTTTCAACCCCGGCATCACCCGAACCGGCCCAGTTTTTACGGGCTTCGGCTTTTTGTCTTTCCATGCAGGCATCAAAACCCTCAACATCAACCTCGATATCCTTGCTTTTCAAGGCATCTTGCGTTAAGTCAAGCGGAAAACCGTAGGTATCATAAAGTTTGAACGCTGTTTCGCCGCTCAATTTGGAACCTTTCGGTAAATCAGCAATTTCTTCATCCAGCAGACGCATACCTTTATCCAGCGTGCGACCGAAACGCTCTTCTTCAATGGCAATGGTTTCTTTAATTAAATTTTCGCGGGCATAAAGTTCCGGATAAGCCTCGCCCATTTCCTTTTGCAACACCGGCAACAACTTATAAATCATCGGATCTTTAACCCCGAGCAGATAAGCATGGCGCATCGCACGACGCATAATACGGCGCAAAACATAGCCACGGCCTTCATTAGACGGCAAAACCCCGTCGGCAATCAAAAAGCAAATGGCACGCAAGTGGTCGGCAATAACGTTATGAGAGGCTTTAAGCGGACCGTTTGGATCGGTATTTGCCAAATCGGCAATTGCTTTAATAATGTGCTGAAACATATCGGTTTCAAAGTTTGAGTGAACACCTTGCAAAATTGCCGCAATACGCTCCAAACCCATGCCGGTATCAATAGACGGACGTTTTAAATTAATGCGCGAACCGTCAGGCAAGTCTTCAAACTGGTCAAACACCAAGTTCCAAATTTCAATGTATCGGTCACCGTCTTCTTCCGGCGTTCCCGGCAGACCGCCCCACACTTCCGGACCATGGTCATAAAAAATTTCCGAACACGGACCGCACGGACCGGTATCGCCCATCTGCCAAAAATTGTCTTTTGTTGCAATACGGATAATTCTGTCTTCCGGCAATCCGGAAACTTTTTTCCAAATATTGTGAGCCTCGTCATCGTTATGATAAATCGTTACCGCCAATTTTTCTTTCGGCAGACAAAATTCTTTGGTTAACAGTTCCCAAGCATACGGAATGGCATAATCTTTGAAATAATCGCCGAATGAAAAATTGCCGAGCATTTCAAAAAACGTATGGTGACGAACGTCATATCCGACGCTGTCCAAGTCGTTATGTTTACCGCCGGCGCGAACACTTTTTTGGGCGGTTGTCGCTCGCGTATAATCGCGTGTTTCATTTCCGGCAAGAATATTTTTAAACTGCACCATACCGGAATTTGTGAACATCAAAGTCGGATCATTATCCGGCACCAAAGACGAAGACGGAATAACTTTATGTCCGTTCTTGGCAAAATAATCCAAAAAAGTTTTACGAATTTCATTAACGCTGACAACCATTGTGATCTATCCTTAACATTGCAACTAAATTGTTATCCGCCACAAACTAGCGCAATATTAAAGCTTTGTCCAGTATAAATTGCAAAAATTTTTATCCAACGTAAACAATGCCGTTCAATTCAATGACAACCCAGTTCAAATATGAGGCAAAAAACAGCCACATCAGGTAAGGAAAAAGCATTATTCCGGCGGCGCGGCGCAGTTTATAAAATATCTCCATCATCACCAAAGTCAAAACATCTAAAACGATAATGACCGCCAGACCGGCCAAAAAATGTGCACAGGCAAAAAATACATAACACCACAGTGCCTGCAGAAACATACTGCCGATAAATAAAAAATTTGCCGCTTTTAACAGCGTTTTGTTCGGTTTTTTGACCATCAAAATCAAATAAAAAGCGTTAATCAGCAAAACATACAACACGGCCCAGACAATCGGAAACACATGATTCGGCGGCGTTAAATCAGAAAGTTTAATCAAAGAATAAAAACTATCCATGCCGATATTATTGAAATAACTCGCAAAAACGGCGGAAACAGCCACAATGATAAAACTGTATATAAAGTTCTGCATCGGTTTGGCAAACATTTTTTTCTCCTTTTCACAGGCTTAAAATAATAGGCAGAGCCGACTTTTCAAGAACCGATAAAGAAATAAAATTTTTGCGAAAAAAATATTGATTTTTGTCAAAAATAGCGTATGATGATACATATTCTGAGGAGAAACCGACATGGCAAAAACAAAACAAGGCACAAAAATTGAATTTCTGGGCGGCAATAACGAATATCGCATCGGCGCCAACAGCATTTTAATCGAACACTCTGAAAACGGCGAAGAACCGAAAAGAATAATGCTTGATGTCGGCGCTTTATTTCCGCCGGATTGGGTGCATTACGATGCTGCTTTGCCGGATATGTCCTCCTATTTTCCGAATCCGTATAATCAAGTTACCGAGCCGGTTGACGGTTTGTTTATAACCCACTGCCATGAAGACCACATCGGCGCTTTGGTATATTTATCCGCCGCCAAATATGAACTGCCGAAAGAATACACCAGCGGCTTTACGCGTGATTTTATTATGTCGCAGATGCACAAAAACAATATTCCGGAAGAATTTGTGCCGGAAATTGCCACCGTTAAACAGAGTGATACCATTGCCATTGCCGATAATTTAAAGGTTTCACCGTTTAATGTCTCACACTCCACCGGCGGCGCGCTCGGCTTCCACGTTTTAACCACCGTAGACGGCAAAAACAACGCCGGCTTGGTTTTCTCCGGCGATTATCATTTGGGTAAAGTCCCGTTCGGCGAAGGGTTTGACGAAGAAGCCTATAAAGAATTTATCCGCGACAAATTCGTTTCGCACATTTTTGTGGATTCCACCTCGGCAACCATGTCTGCCGATAATGTCGTCACCTTTGACCAAGCAGTTGCAAACACTGTCAGAGAGTTGGAAAAACACAAAGAAAAACAAGTTTTCTCGGCTGTTATTGCCCGCAGTGTACAAAATTTGGCCATTGACCTGAAGGCGGCCAAAGATACCGGACGCACGGTGTTGATTGCCGGTGCCGGCTTAAAACAAACCTTCAACATCTTGCAAAAACGCGTCAAAGACAATGATCCGAAAGTTTTGGAAATTTTCGGCATCGAAGACGGGCAGCGCTTTAATTTCGAAGATTTTGTTTATAAAGCTTCCGATGTTGAAAGAGCCGACCCACAGGCTTATTTAAGCAAATATCCGCCGGAACAGCGCTATATGATTATCAGCGGCGCTTTTGCCGAAGATAAAGAAGGCCGCAAATCTTGTTTGGTGTTGATGAGCGAGCAAAACAAAGCCACCGTTGACGCCAAAGGCAAAGTCAAAGGCAAAGGACAAAGCGGTCATCCGGTGTTTACGGTTGATAACAATACGCTGTTTATGTTGCGTCAACGCCCGATTGAATCGATTAACGGCGATAAGCACCGCGCTCTGGTTTCAAGACTGCAGGCGCTGGGCTCAACGGTTGTTTTAAACGGCGATACCTTAGATACGAAATATCAGCGTACCGGCCATGCCAATAAAGCGGAAACCGAAAAATTTATCCGTTTAACAATTGAAAACTGCGCCAACAGCAAGGAATTGCTGTCCGGCAAGCAACCGCTTTATATTGTTGCCATTCACGGTGATGCCGAGCAACTGAAAGCCAATGAAGAAAACTTCAAAAGAGAACCGGCAAAAACCATGTTTTGTTTGAACACCGATCAAATTATGATTACGCCGGATAAGTGCGAAAAAATTGCCGGCAAATCGTTTGACGAACAACAGTGGATTTGCATTGAAGCGCACAGTATGCGCGGATACGGCGCCAATGATATCTTCATTTTTGATATGTGCGACAAACATTTTATCAAGCAAGATAATTTGTTTACGATTGTAAATGTCAGCGTTAAAGCCAATCGCAAGGCCGAAAAAGAAAACAACTATCGCATCAATAAAGCCATCGAAAAGGCCAAAGAGCTTGAAGAACAGGGAATTTCCGCTTCAAATATTGAAATTCGGCGTCAGGTTCGCGGCGATAAAAAAGGCGCGAAAATTGACCGTTATACGTATGAAGAAATTAAAAATCTGCGTGACAGCAAGCCGAAATCAAAAAGTAAAGCGCGCTATAAACGTGGCGGTCGCGAAGAATACTAATCTCAAAATTTTGTGTTTTATAACGCCTTATCTCTTGTATTTTTGCAATAAATGATATATTGCAAAGATATAAGTGATGAGGAGTATTTTATGCGTACAAATAACAGAGGTATTAAAATTTACGATGATCCGGCGGATTTCGAAGGAATGCGCAAAGCCGGAAAAGTTGCCGCCGAGTGTTTGGATTACATTACCGATTTTGTGCAAGTCGGCATTACAACCGGTGAATTGGACGATTTATGCTTAAAATTTATGGAAAGCAAAGGCGCCGTCTCTGCCTGTTTAGGCTATCACGGCTATCCGAAGGCCACCTGCATTTCCATCAATCAGGTTATTTGTCACGGTATTCCGGATTATGAACGCAAATTGGCCGATGGCGATATTTTAAATATTGACGTCACGGCGATTGTTGACGGTTATTACGGCGACACCAGCCGGATGTATTTTGCCGGCAAGCCGAAAGTCAAAGGCAAACGTTTGTGCGAAGTAACTTATGAATGCATGATGCGCGGCATTGATGTGGTTAAGCCGGGAGCACACTTCGGTGATATCGGTGCGGTTATTGAGGAATATGCCCATAAATACGGCTATTCGGTGGTGGATATGTTTTGCGGACACGGTTTAGGCAAAGTGTTCCACGATGAGCCGAATGTGCTGCATTGCGGCGTTAAAGGCACGGGACCGATTATGGAAGAAGGGATGTTTTTCACCATCGAGCCGATGATTAACATGGGCAAAAAAGACGGTGTTATTCTTGCCAACGGCTGGACGGCCGTTACCTGTGACCATCAATGGTCAGCCCAGTTTGAACACTCTATGGGGGTAACAAAAGACGGCGTTGAAGTGTTCACTTATTCGCCGAAAGGTTTGGATAAGCCGCCTTATAAATAATTTTTATGATATAGGACGACACACATGACGGATACAACAGAAGAAGCTGAGCAACCGCTTTATTTCGGACACAGAGAACGATTACGCGAGAGATTTTTAGCCGACGAAGGCGCCAGCATGCCGGACTATGAGTTGCTGGAACTGCTGTTGACAATGGCTATTCCGCGGCGCGATGTTAAACCGTTGGCGAAGAAATTGGTGGCGCGCTTCGGCGATATTTCCGGCGTCTTGCATGCCCCGGTTCACGAATTGCGCGATGTTTGCAAATTAAGCCAAAATCCGCTCGTGTTATTAAAACTGGTCGCAGCCTGTTCCTTGCGGGCATCAGGTTCCTGTTTTTCGGATAACGGCGGACCGATTATTGCGTTTTGGGATCAGTTTGAAGATTATTGCCGCGAGTTGATGGCTTATAAAGAAGTTGAAGAATTCCGTGTGTTTTTATTCAACGATGATTTGCGCTATTTAGGCAATAAACTGCTGACAACGGGAACCATTAACCGCACCGCGGTTCACCCGCGGGAAATTATCCGCGCCGCTATTGAAAACAAGGCGGTAAAAATCATTTTGGCGCACAATCACCCGTCCGGCGATGCCAAACCGTCCGATTTGGATAAAGCCGTTACGCAAGATATTGTGGACGCGGCGGAAATGATGGATATAGAAGTTTTTGACCACGTTATTGTTACCCGCACGGAAGTATTCAGTTTTCGTAACGCCGGCTATATCGTCGATAAAGAGAAAAAGAAAAAGGAAAAAGAAGATAATCCTTCCAAAAAATAAAAAAATACTTGCAAAAGAGAAAATATGGTGTAAATATAGCACTCGGTCGACGGGGTGTAGCTCAGCCTGGTAGAGCGCTTGGTTTGGGACCAAGATGTCGCGTGTTCGAATCTCGTCGCCCCGACCACAAACACAAAAAGCCACCATATTGGGTGGCTTTTTTGTGTTTGTAGATTGCGTGCAATAGGTTTAGAACACGCGAGGAAGCGTGTTTGACACGGAGGCATGGCGAGACGGGAGTATCGCCGTATAAAGCCGACGCAGCGGCGCAGATTTTTTAACAAAAAATCAAGCCAATCTCGTCGCCCCGACCAAACCTGACGAAAGCCTCTAGAGAGGATGTTCTCTAGAGGCTTTCTTATTGAAAATAAAGGATTTTTTCCTTCTAACAAAAAGTTCGAATAAAGCAATTTTAAAACTTTCCTTTTTTCATCAAAATTCGAACTTTCATAAATCTCAGGTATCTTAGAAACTAACAATACCAAGTCTTCCAAGGTGTTTAGCCCTTGTTTGGTTATTTCATTATAGTGTGATAATTTTCTGTCTGTGGCTTTTAGCCGAATATCTGGGTGCATTTGCCTTGCATAGTGAAAAAGAATTGGTAAAAAATACGCAAGAGGTGCTTTGGCCTCAAATTGTTAAAGGCTTAGCTAAACCTATAACACCGGAAGAAAAAACAACCGGAGCAAAAGACGGTAAGAAAGATATTCGCGATATTGCCTTTTCCGGCACATATGAAGAAATCCAAGCATATTTCAAGGAAATGAAATGGTCTGACGGGCTGCCGATTGTGCCACCGACGGCTCAAAAAGTGAATGAATTTTTGAAATATACGCCACATAATTGGAACGAAACGATTGCCGTTCTACCAATTTCAAACAGAGAGATATAATCAAGTGGAGCTCTATTGGTTGTGTGTGGCTAACAAAAAGCAGAAACTTATGCTATAAACACATTGATTTTTAGTGATAATTTAAGTATGCATAAAATGAGAATGTTTTACCAACCTCCGTCTTTCAAAAACCTCAAAATTTAATTGCTTTCTAGAGAATAGAGATATTTAGCGGCATAAAAACATCCCCTCAGAAGAGTTTTCCTTCAAAGGGGATGTTCTTAAGTTTGTAACAGAAAACAACATTCACTTGACACATTTAATGAATATTCTTTTTACTTTCAATATCTTCTGTCACCTTTTGTTTTGCTGCCAATACACCGTTTATATATCTTTGATAAACTTCCGGATAGCGCTCTGCGACAATCGGCAACTGTTCGGCAAATCCATTAATATAGCGGAACCGTTTGCCACTTTTCATCATTTTTAATGCCGCATCCACACGCTCTTTCTCCGGATTGGTTTCAACGCGCATATTGTCGCCAATCATCATTTTTTGACGCGTTTCATTATTGTAAACCGGCCAAGCATATTTTTCAGTAGACGGATCACCGGTTTTTGCAAAATTGGCTATCATTTTTTGAAATTCCAATGCCAAGTCTACTTCTTCTTTAGTCCCTTTCACATCAACTCCGTCAAATGTTCCGAACATATAGTAGCAGTCTATTGCGTGCGCTGCTCCTAAATATTCAGGATAATCATATTTCTTTTCAAAAGTATAACTGTAGCTGATGCCGCCGTTTTTAGCGTGTTCTAATGCCTGATAGGTATTACCGATGGAAAGTGTTTTATCGTCCATATAACGGCTGGTAATTTCTTTACCGGAATAACCTAAGTTTTTCAATGCTTCTTTATATTGAGACAAATCCGTTTTAAATTCTTCTGTTTCCAGACTTTCATCCGTATCCATCCACACCTGACAAACGGCATCAAACATCTCTTCATCACCTAAAAAAACAGCTTGAAAATAACGGAATTCATCAGCAGTATGCCCTTGCATAATGATTAAATCTTTACTCATACCATCTTCCCAAAGTTTGAAAGGATCATTTGGTATAATTTTGCCGTCACGCACAATCAAGCTGTATAAATCTATTGCATTTTGATCCCAATACTTTTGAATTGTTTTGAAATCAATTTGCTGTAAATCTTTGACTGTTTTTGCTCCAAATTCTTTTTTAAGAGCTTCTGGCAGGGCTAAAGTTTCTTCCATATCATTTCCCTGATTAACCGATCCGCTCATCGGGATAGCTTTTTGGAAAAGACCTTTTGCCTCCGGTAAAGTGCAAAGCGTTGAAACAGCTCCTCCGCCGGCTGATTCACCGGCAATCGTAATATTATTCGGATCACCGCCGAAAGCTGCAATATTTTCTTTAATCCATTTAAGTGATTGAACTAAATCAAAAATACTGTTATTGATTGATGTTTCATATTCTTTACCGTCAGGAAATTCGGAAAGATTCATTATTCCCATCATGCCCATACGATAGGTAACCGTAACTAATATCACATCAGGGTTGTGTTGAGCAAAAAACTGTCCGTTGTAAAGCGGGTCGGCAGTTCCGCCTTGCAGCCAACCACCCCCGTGAATAAACACCAGAACCGGTTTTTCTTTTGCGCCATTAACATTCTTCCAGACATTCAAATTTAAGCAAGCCTCGCTTTGTTCGTAAAGTGACGATCTTTCACCTGTTGGATCAATAGGTTGCATGCATGACGGTCCGAAGTAATACGCTTCATAGACCTTATCCGATGCTTCGGGATCTGTTGCCTTCTTAAAGCGTTTATCACCAACGGGTTGTGTTGCAAAAGGAATACCCTTCCATGCAATAACATCATCTTGTTTTCTGCCGACAAAAATGCCGTTCTTACAATCAGCCGCCAAACTCTTATCATATTCACCGGTTATTTCTAAATTGGGATGATATTCCTCTATCTGGTTGATTTCTTGCCATTGTGCTTGCGTTTTATAAGGAGAAACAGC
Organism: Alphaproteobacteria bacterium; assembly: GCA_017960745.1. GTDB lineage: Bacteria > Pseudomonadota > Alphaproteobacteria > RF32 > CAG-239 > RUG410. The sequence continues at coordinate 24,614 of JAGCYN010000021.1, forward strand.
ACTATATCCGCAAGGAACATAACCGCCAATTCCTAACAATAAAGCAATTACACCTGAAATAGTTAATTTTGACATATTATCCTCCCATTATTTTCTATTATGGTGAAATACTATATTGTTTAATTGAAATATGCAATATTTTTATCATCTTTTTAAAAAATTTGACTGCAAAAATTATTTGATATATAAAAGATTTTGAATTTAACAATTAACAAAAGGTGGGAAAATGAAACTTTTAACTACAACTGTTTTGGTTGTTGGATTGTGCTTTGGCATTATTACAGAATCTAATGCTTGTTCACGTGTAACATATACCTCCGAAGATGGGAGTGTTGTTACCGGTCGTACAATGGACTGGTTCAAACCGGATGATGTGAAATTAAATTTATTTCCTAAAGGAATAGAATATTCCGGTTTAGGTAGCAACCCGCTTAAATGGACTTCAAAATATGCAAGTTTGGCAGTTACCAGTTATGGTTTTGTAAACTCCGGTATTAATGAAGAAAATTTAGCTGTTGATGTTTTATATTTGGAAGCATCCAATTATGGTGATTTACAGCCTGAAGAAAAGACAATAACCTCTGAAATGGTAACACGTTTCCTATTGGATAATTTTTCATCTGCTCAAGAAGTAGCAGATTATTTCGAAAATGAAAAATTTCGTGTTGTTTTAGATGAAGAAAGAGCCAAACTTTTAGGCGCCCCTATAACCATTCACTATATTGTAACGGATAAAACAGGTGATAATGTTATTATTGAATATATTGACGGCAAAGTAAAAATACACCATCAAAAGGGACGAATTGTTTTTACCAACGATCCGGAATATGATAAAATGCTTGCTATAAAAGACTATTTTAAGGAGGCGGGAATTGAAGGAGGCATGCCGGGTTCATCATTATCGCAAGCCCGCTTTGTATATTTAACAGGATGGTTGGATCAGATGGTTAACACTCCAATACCGGAAATTACAAAAGAAATTCCGGAATATACATTTGCCGATCAAACATCAGCTATGATACTTTCCTTAATGCGCGGTGTTTCTACACCGTATGGAATAGTTTTTGACACAGAACACTTAAATAATACATCAACTTTGTGGCGCACTGTATCTGATGTAAAAAATGGTGTGTTTTATTTTGACTCTTCCTTATTACCTTTAACATTTAAGGTTGATTTGAATCAGGTTGATTTTACTAAGCCTAAGGTTGTAAGTCCTTATAAAGACCATATTCCTCAGGGTGATATTACAGATTTGTTTAAATAATGTGCCGCTATAAATCTAAAAGCAAATTAGATAAAAAGAAAACCACCTAACTTCAATAAGTTAGGCTGTTTAATGGTTATGCTCAATTAACAAAAAGCGGCAACTTGTACCTAATTAAAATATTGATTTTTAATAAAAATTTTAGCCTGTATGTAATTGCGATATTTTTAACAATCTCTGACTATTAAAATTAGTTTAAGCACAAAACAAGATAAAAAATATTACAATCGTTATCAATATTAAAAAATAAATCAATGTCTGCCACAGAAGACGTTTTCCGAAACTTAAAGTTTTATTTTTATAAAAACGATTTATCAGCGGATTGCCCAAAATATAGGTTAATACAAATGATATAACGGCAAATATCCGAAAGTTATATCTTAATGTTTCTTTGTTTTTTAAATAAAACTCCAAATCATCTCTTCAAAAGGAGTATTTTCCAGAAAAGCAAAGAACAAACCTATCGTTAGTGTAACGATTATAATCCAGTATATCCAAAATTTTGCGACATTAATCAATTTACTTCCGAACTTAGGCATTTCAAATCCTTTCGTGCTCTTATCTTGATGACATATATTCATAAAACGAAACGCTGTAATCATCCGTATCCGGTGCATTTAGAGATGAGTACCCAAAATCTGCAACAGCAATACAATAAGCCAATATAAAAGCATATATTAACTTTCGGTATGGTACTAAAATATCGGATTGCCATACAAAAATCATCATTGCGTACGTTATGCATCGGAATAGTAACAGTAAACAAATGGAGAAAATTAGTTTCCAAATAAATGGTAACGTGAACGGAATAAGAAAAATTAACAATATTTCTATTTCAAACATAGCCCAAGCCAAGAAAATTATAATCGGCAATTTCCAAGTTAGAGTAATTTTTTTTATTTTCTGATTGTCTTTACCGAACCAAATTTTCCAGATTAAATAAGGAACGATAAAACTTACATATAAAGCCGGAACAACATATAAAAGAATAGCGAAAAACAAAGGGAAAGGAATTGTTGAAATTAACAACAGAATGGTTTTGATGAGTTTTGATTTTTCTACTTTTGCCATCTTGCTACCTGTGGTTTTATTTTTAATTTTATTCAAAATATAATAAAAAGAGCCGAATGTCAATCGGCTCTTGAGATTCATTTAAGCTGTAAGTTGTTTAAATTTATTATTTTTCACAGCTTTTAGGATAAATCCAATCTTCACCGAGTTTATGACATTTATCCAATGTAAATTCCGTATCACATTCTCCAGTCTTTTTATTTAGCGGCAAGTTATTATTTAAGCAAATTTCGTTAAAAACTTCTTTAGCCACACAACCTGCTTGTTTATAACGACATTTTTTGAAAAGTTCTATTTGGTCATCTGTCAACTTAATGCAACCGTTAATTTTGTTCCAGGCTAAACAATCTTCACGGCAACGATTTTCGTTGTAATCCCAAACATTACCCTCATCCAAACAGCCATTTTGTTCTAAAAAAACAAAATACTTCCAACTACCAAATAACAGAACTGCTAAAATGATACAAATTTTAATTACTTTTGAATAATGCATAATATCTCCGCTTACCAATATTTCTTAGGAAAAGCCGGATTTTTATTGCGATAATCTGCACAAGCATCTTGTGCATTACGATATACTCCGGAATTTCCTCGTAATCGTCCTGTCGCATTTACACGCAAATCATAAAATCTATCTTTTTGGGCTTCATCCTCATCTAATCCCTTATAGTACTGGTTCCAATAAAAGTCAAATTTTTCTTTTGCATCTCCCAAGGCCTTGGCAGTGTTATAACCATAAGGTCCTCGTGCTGCCGCATTGAAATTTGCTTTACAATGATGATAATCATCCAAATTTTTATAACCATGATTTTTCATTTTAAAATACTCGGATGCCATATCCATTGTACCCCCGACAATTTGATGAATTGGAGATTGTTGATTTGTTGTTTGCAATGTATCTACATTTTGATTACTCAAACCGCTTGTGTTGTTATTCTGAAAATAACTGCTTGGTTTGCCGACTAGGCTTTCGGTATTGACGGTATAATCGGAATTTGCAAAAGCTTGACCATTATTTGTACCATTACCAAATCCGCTGTTGTTCAACTGATTTGTAACGTTTTGAATATTTTGGCTTATGTTTGAAGTGCCGAAGCCGTAGTTATTTTCCGGCGAACCACCCCAAAAATTTGTGCCATACTGCGGGTAGTTTTCTTCCGCTATTCCTTGCTTGGCAAAAACTTCCGCCAGTTGATTTTCTCTGGCCAATCGCGCGCTTTGATATTCCAATTCATCACGTGTTGAAAATCCGCTGTGGTCAACCCCATAACTGTCAACTCCGCCGTTGCCGGATTGATAGCCGGTTAATTTTTTGATTTCATCCCATATATCCATGGTATTCTCCTCTTAAAAGTTTTAATTACTATTCTGATTAAAACTCTAACAGAAGAAAAACGGCTTGTATATGCCCTATAGCTTGCTAACGTTGTAACTTTAGCCAAGCAAAAGCTTTTTAAATTCGCGATTATTTTGTTGTGCCAACTGTCTTAATTTGTTCTTTTTGTTATGTTCTACATAAGGAATTTGCATTTCTTTTACTTTATTTGCTAAATACCATTCAACAAAACTGTTTGCCGTCAGTTTGATACCGATTTGTAGCGCTTCCTTGTATTTTTCTTTTTGAATTTCCGCAAATTTCTTTCTGAATTGCGCATATTTTTTATCACGAACAACTGCGCCCCTATGCGCTTTCTCTCTGTGATGAGTTTTAATTACGGCATCCATCGTTGTTGCATGAAGCTTGCCCCAGTCTTCTCTTGCTTCTTTGAGCAATTCTACCGCCCAAGATAAAATCTGCTGTTGAAACTCCCTGTTTTGATGTAAATATTCGTTATGCAAACACATTGCATTGAATTGGCGCAACGCCTTAAAAGGTATAATTTCTTTGTAATCCATCTTTGCTCCTTTCAAAATAAGAAATATATTATATAATTAGGAAGCAAAATTCCAAAACACAAGTGTCATGCTAGCTTAGACAATAAAATCTGCGACGTTGTGTGAAAATTTTTGAATCGGTTTGCAATTTTACTTCAGTGCTTTTATGTTTGAAAACAAGAGGTAGTTATGAGCATAGAAGAAAAGATATTTAAACGCACGATTATAGATTTTATCCGGTTGGAAAAATTCGGTTTTACCAAATCTGACGGCAAATGGACTTATAGCGAGCTGTTTATGGCCGGCGACTTTAAGGCGGTGGTAAACATTACGCCAAAAGGCGATGTATCAGGAACAGTTTTTGAGACCGCTACCGAAGACGAATTTTTGCCGCTGCGGGTTGAAAACATGGAGGGATTTGCCGGCGAGGTGCGCGCCGAATATCAAAAGATTTTGGATAATATCAAAGCCAACTGTTGCCGGATTAACTACTTTGTGCACCCGCAATCTAACCGTCTGACGCAAGCGATTTTTGAAACTTATGGCGATGTGCCGGTTTTTCCGTGGGATAATGACGATGCCGGCGTTTTCAAAAATCCGGATAACGGCAAATGGTACGCGCTGATTATGTGTATTGACCGGAGCAAGCTCAATAAAAAGCTTTCCGGCAAAATTGAGGTGATGAATATCAAGTTAGATGAAGTGAAAATACCGGAATTGCACAAACAAAAGGGCTTTTATCCGGCGTATCATATGAATAAAAAAAACTGGATTACAATGACGCTTGATAACACCGTGCCGGATGAGTTTTTGCTTGCGTTGATTAACGAGAGCCACGCCTTTACACTTGGAAAACACAAGCGCCATCGCGCCGGAAATAATGCGTGGTTAGTGCCGGCAAATCCGAAATTTTTTGATATTGAAGCCGCTTTTGCCAAACAAAAAGAAATTATCTGGAAGCAATCGAGCGACTTGCAGGTTGGGAATACGGCGTATATGTATGTCGGCGCGCCGATTTCGGCGGTTTTGTATAAGTGCACGGTAACGGCGGTGGATATTCCGTATGATTACGAGGATGAAAACCTCAAAATCAGCAAGGTGATGAAAATTAAACTCATCAAAAAATATGCCAAGGATTTTATGAATTTGGCCAAGCTCGGTGAATACGGCGTCCGAACCGTCCGCGGCCCGCGGATTTGCCCGCCAAATTTAGCTGATGTGTTGAAATAGAAAAGAATAACAAAGGCGGTGGCATTCCCCACCGCCTTTTTATGAACGGCCTGTCACCCCAAGTATCTGAAGCCGGCCTCGGGTTGAGTAAAACGGGGAATACTCCCTCCTCAACGCTTCGAGCTATTATTAAAGTAGCACTTTTAATGTTCCTTGTCAATGTAACAAATTTAATAAGGCTTAAAACATTCCGCCGTTCCAGCCCCAGAGGTCAGCCGGATGGTAGGTTACGTAAACATTTGCGCCGTCAATACCGTAATCACTTTGCAAAATGTCACAAATCTCGCCGGTTAAGCCCTGACACGCCGATTTTGATGCCGATCCCAACAGTCGGATGGCGATATAAGCACCTTTTTCGAGCTTTCGCTCTGCCATATACAGCGACTTATCGTCCTCAATGTTCGCCATAATATAAGCCTTCGGCTTGCCAAACGCGGCCGATACGGCTCCGGTCAGCTTCTTTTGCAGGTCATCTTTCTGGCTTGCGTCCAGTTTAATACTCATTTTTGCTTCAATGTACGGCATTTTTTATCTCCTCCAAAAAATTTTTATAATTTGCATTTATCGTAAACGATGAACTATGGACTTGCAAGTTATATTTAAAGGTTTATAGTTTGCAAATATCGCAACTATGAAGTATGAGGCAAAATGCAGGTTATTAAGTATTATCAAGCGGAAAATCAGGCGCATTGGCGCGAAGAAATCGGCAAAGGCGATTGGTCGGCAGCGGAGTTGTTGCACGACTGGCTGAAAGACGATAAGTTAAAGCAGATATGTGGGGATTCAACCGAAGTTTATCTGTTGACCGACGGCGATAAGCTGGTTTCGTTTGCCACTTTGGCGCCGCAAGATGAAATTGACGCGCCGGAACTGTCGCCGTGGATTGGGTTTGTATATACCTTTCCGGCCTATCGCGGCCATCGCAACGCCGGCAAACTGCTTGCCCACATATGCGAAGTCTTAAAATCTGCCGGAACCGAAAAAGTCTACATCTCCACCGATGAAGTCGGTCTTTACGAAAAATACGGCTTTACTTTTTGGCAGACCATGACCACCCGCGAGGGCAAACCAACCCGAGTGTATGTAAAGAATTTGTAATTGAATGCAATCATACTCTTGTATTTTATTTTTTCTGAGATAATATGCCTCCATATTTCATAAAAGGGAGAAAATATGTCATCTTTTATACAATTTATCAAACTTTTTATATCCGGAAACACGTTAAAAGGAATTAAATTCAGAACCGTTTTATCCATCATTTTAACCTTTTCCGTTCTGATTATAGAAATTGCAATGTATTACATATATTGGGATTCTATTCCGGATATGATTCAATATGACTATGATTTTTCCGGCACACCGAACAATATTTGCGAGAAAAAATGTATATGGTACAATATCCTGCTTCAAATATTTATTTGCGCTTTTGTGTTTGTTGTAAAATATCTTTCGTATAAAACGAAGCGCGTTCATAATATTGTTTATGATGAAAACAATAACCTCATTCCGATTATTGATAAGCGATTTTCGATGTTTGCATGGGAAACAGCAATGCTTTTTGTAACAACGGAACAGGGTTATATTTTTGCGCTGACCGATATTATTGAAAATCGCATGTGTGATGATGTTGTAACGTTGATATTCCTGTTTTGGCAGATTATACTTATCTTCGAATTTCGCTCCGATTTAAAAGTATTAAAAGCAAATAGCGACAATTAAAAAAGAGCATAAAAACTTGCGTTCTTATGCTCTTAAATAAATATTTCAGAATTAATTGCAATAAACCGCAAAACTTTCTGGCGCATAAATTCCCATGGTCAAACCACCCATCAAGGAGTCATAAAAAGTCCAATGCGCATCGATGGCTTTAACGCCTCTTACCGGGCATAAATGAGCGACATCATAATCTGTTTTTTGCCACATTCCCCACAAGAAGAAATGACTTCTGCCTTCATATGTCGGTTCGGTATTTATACTTGATTGCTGACTGAGATTAAAACGAATAATATGATCACTGCCGCAAGCAGACAGCATTAAAACAAGACCAACACAAATCAAAAGTTTTTTCATAGATTACCTCTCATTAAGTTACAAACTATTGTTGTTTTAGAACAACCACGCCCAAATGTCAACAACGCTCAAATCAGATTTAAGCCTTAAAAATTAAGCCTTAAACCCGCATTAAATTCATATGTTGTTCTGACATGACCGCCGGTTGTGGTTTCTGCCTCGCCATACACGGATAAATTTTGATGAATATTCCATGTACCGCCGAGAGCAAATTCACCCCATGTGCCACCCAAATCTTCCCGATATTGACGGCTGGTCAGACCTTTGCTGACAACAATTTTAGAATCACCTTTCCAATCATTTAAGACGGACGCTCGGACATAAACGCTGCCTTTTTTATCCGCAGACACCCAACCCGTCGCAATACCTAAACGGCCGACGGCACTTTTGACATCAGACTGTTTTACTTTGACGCCGCTGTCGGTAACATAGTCCGCACCATCCACATATCCGTATAAAAACTCTGTTTGCGGTTCTACGTAAAAATTCGTTCTGCCGACACCCAAGCGCCACCCGTATTCCACGGAAGCGGAATTTCCCGACGTGCTGTAACGACCGTGAGAATGATTGCCGTTTGCATTAAAACCGTAATCAGATTTCAAATGATGATGCTTCAACGTAATATCCACAAACTGCCCGTCTGCACCGAGCCAACCGCCGTAAAGCCCGTATGAATAATTTTTATCGTCGGCTTTACCGATTTTGAGTTTTCCTTTGCCGTCGGTGTGCGAACCCATTAAACCGGCAAAGAAATTACCGAAACGATGGTCAATACCGAATTGGAATGTTTTATAATCATTATGCAAACCCTTATATTTGCTTTGACCGGCAATAAATTTTGCCCATGCACCGCTTTCGCCCGGCATATCACGCAAATCACCCATACGCTTTTCAAGATCATTCATTTGCGCACGGAACACCTGAAAGCCGACGGAAGTAATTTTTTGCAGCGCATCAACCAAAGTATTTTTCTTTTCGTTGGCGGCAACAAGCTTCCCGTTAGGGTTAACAACAGCGTTAATTTCACCGCTGATTTCACCTTCGGCAATGTGCAAATTTAAATCCGAAGATGTTTGATTGTTGTTAATGGTTAAAATTTGTGCGCCCTGTTGAACCATTTGTTCCGTCGAATCACTTTGCAACTGATTTGCCAGATTGCTATCCAAATTCAACACCAGATTTGAATCGTTTGTACCGGCATAAGTATCAATGGTAATCTGGTCTTTTTGAATTTTATCGGTTCTGAATTCCGCGTTTCCGGAATTTTGTAAAGTGTTGATTTCAATCGTACCGGTACCGGCATCAACGTTAAGATTGGCCTGCTTATGAACCGTTAAGTCATCAAACTGCGCCGTACCGTCCGCGGTTTTAACAACTATGTTGCTCATTCCGCCGGCCGAAACCTTTCCGTTACCGACAAAATTGACCGCCGCTACATTACCGTTTGACAGCGCAAGTTCGGTATTTTCTTCCGTTTGCAAGGTATTCACATCAGCATTTCCGCCGTAAGTCAGCTTACCGCCGACAAGCAAAACATCAAAACCGTCAGCACTTATAATATTTCCGGCGTAACTCATTTCAAAATCCGGATCAGCATCTTCTGTGGCATTTCCCTCATCATCGGGCTCAAAACCAAAAGTCAGAAGCGTTCTGTCAGCTTCTTCTTCCGGTTTAAACAATGTCATCCCGTTACCGTAATTTCCGTAACGATTACCGGCGGAAGACCAATCGGATATAATATCACCGCTGATTTGCGCGCCGTTTAAAATGTTGATTTCTCTGACCAACGCATTATCCGAAATATAAATTGCGGACTTACTGCCGGCAACACGACCGCTGATATCTACCTGCGCCGCCAAAGGTCCGTTGATTGCGTCAACCGTTCCGTCTTCATCAACATCGGTCCATTGGCCCGTTTCATCGTCTTTTTTAACCTGAAAATAAGAACCGCGATATTCATTTTGGTCGCCCAAGAGATTACCGCCAAAATCAAAACGCAAGGCATCGCCGCCCGAACCCATAGCCTCAACGACACCCTGAATATTCAAAACATGACTGTTACCGTAAGAAACCAATACACCGATATTATCCTTGCCGTTGGCTTGAACCGCAACACCGTCCGGAACAATCAATGTATTTTCTTGACCGTCAATGCGAACACCGTAGGCCGCTTCGCCGCGTGTTTTAATATCGGCCGCCTGCGTTACGGTATTGTTATTTCCGTAAAGATGCAACCCTATGCCCCAATTTTGGTCACTGTCAAAACCGTTATCGTTTGTATAGGTCAGCCAATTGTTATAAATGGAAAAACCGAAAAACCGGCGTCGGTCAATATTGGTAAAACCGATATCCTGCAAAACGGCAAGTTCCGCTTCCATGAAAGTTCCCCAATTTCGATAATCCTGATGGCTCATCATGCTGTTTTGCAATTCCAAATGGCTCATTTCCGGAATCTCGACAAGTTGATCATCGTCATCATAATCAAGCTCATAACCGTTCACGGGAATACCCTTCACCGTCAAACCGTCCAAATCTCCGTCAGGAAGCGCCAATTCGGTTGTTTGACCGTCAACCGTCAAAACCTCTTCAACATTATCGCCCCAAAAATAAGCACCGCTTTGCGAGCCGTTGTTATACTGATAAAAGCTGTCTTCATCCGGGTCGTCAACCGGACCTTTTTCAAAAATCATGCCGGGTAGTAACTGTTGATCATAGATATCATAGAGATGGCTGCTGAATACCGAATTGTTCGGCGTTGCATAAAAAAAGGTGTCGCCGTCATCATCTTCATCATCATCAACCGAAGTGGAAATTCCCAAACCGTGCATCATTTCATGAATAATAACGGAAGACATTGCCGCACCTTCACCCTTGTTTGCCAACGAATATAAGAAATCGCCGTCTTTGTCGCCCATTTCGCCGACGTTCAAAATGCCGGTCGGTAATTGCCTATTTTTATCTTGGTCCATAAACCATGTGCTTAAACGAGTGCCGGATATACCTTCAATTGTGCCGCTGGTGGCAGATTCAAACGAGGCGTTTTCTTCCGTATCGGCTAATGTTTCAATAACCGGCGCTTCCGACGGAACACCGAAAACATCTTTAATATAGCGCATTGCACCTCGGACATTGGTTAAATCCTGATCGCTGAAAGAGCGGGTAACTTCACAACTGTCGCCCTCAGAACTGTTCAAATCTTCCGCGGAAAATTCAATTTCTTGCCCCTTATCATAAATACGCAGAACAACCATTTCATCGCCGTCAACCGCAATCGGCTGTTCTTTATAGGTGTATTCGTCCGGATTAAACGCCAATGCCGCCGAAATATAGAAATTAAAAATAAAAATTGCCGATAAAGTTCTTTTTAACAATACCTTTGTCATAATCAACCTCGCATTGATGTGCCATAACAGCGGTTTATTTTCGGTGTGATTGTATGAAATTTCATTTGAAAAAGCAAGATTTTTACAACATTCACGCATATACACTAAGCAAAACATAGCGTTGCGGGGTGAAAATGCCCCGCAATTTTTTTATGCTTTGCTTTTATTGCAAATATGTGTTAAATTAACACCGGAGAGGATACCTATGAACGAAACCGATTTAAGGGAAAAATATCAGGCTTTCTGCAATGAACGCATGACGGCGGCGGTCGCGGAATTTAACAAAGACCGCAAAAAATATCGCAATATTTCGATTATCGAATATGTGATGTTGGCGGGTTTTTCCCTCATGTTTCTGTCATTGGTTCTTTATTTTCTGATGCCACGTTTTTCCTTTTTGGAAAACACCATGATAATTGCGGTGATTTCCTCTTTTGCCCTTATTGGTATAACCTTCGGCATCATGCGTGCGTTTTACCCCGATATTACCGACCTTTCGGGTATTGATCCCGAGGCTAAGATAAAATCTGCGCTGATGCCCGATTTTATGAAACTGTTCGGCAATTTTGAATGGAAGAAAAAAAGAGAAACGCTGGTTTATGACTATAATAAATTACAACAAACCATGATTGTTCCGCAAAATATAACGGTTGTCGGTGATGATTGCATCAGCGGCCGCTATGAAGATGTCGGCATCAACATCACCGAGATGACCGTCGGTAAAATGGCTTTCTTTTTATATATTCTGCTGTTTTCCGTTGGCGGTTTGTTGCTGTATCTTTTCATCAGCCGCCTGATTTTGCCGATTGTGCTGATGGTTATCATGGCTTTGGGGGTTTTTATTCATGCTTATATTGCTTACGCTTTGCTCGGCATTACTGTTGTTTTTGCCTTGTATTGGCTGATAAAACTGATTTATAAAATTTTTGTTCATTTCCTGACTGTCGGCTATTTCCGCGGCGCCATGATTGAGCTGGATATGCCTAAAAAATTTTCCGGCCATACATTTTTGTTTGAAAACGCTTTCAGCGCCGGCGCCATCAAACGAAAAAATAAAACCGGCTATGAGCGTGTGATTTTGGAAGACAGCGCATTCAACAAAATTTGGAGCATTTATTCCGATAATCAGCAGGAAGCCCGCTATGTTTTAACGCCGGCTTTTATGGAGCGCCTGAAAAACATTTCGCTTGCCTTTGAAGCAAAATATCTCAGAATGTCGTTCAAAAACAATAAAATGACACTGTTGGCCGCCTCGCCGAAAGATTTGTTTGCCATGGGCAACATTTTCAAAAATACCGATAAAAGCACTTTTGACACTCTGTTTAACGAAATGCTTTCGGTGTTACAGCTTGTTGATGATTTGAAATTACGAAAGGAATACCGGCTATGACTTATTCCTTGAATAAATTAGATTTAATCTGGCTGATTGACAATACCGAAGTTGCCAACGTCTGCGCGTCCATTGACGAATGCAACAGGCAAGAGTTGGTGCTGAAAGTATATCGCGCCCACCATCGGGGCAAAGTTGAAGAGATTTTTGCAGATTTCAAAACCGCGGTGCGTGTCGATAAAGATAAAAACATTTGCATCAAAATTAAAAATTTCACACCGGGCGATTTTTACGATTCCATAGAAATGCTCGGCGGCAAAATGTTCTTAAATTCCAGCGACGGCAAAATCTATTATGTGCCGCTGGACAAGCACAAAAACCGCCGCCTGTTTAACCAAACGCCGTCCAGAATTTTGGCCAACCTGCCATCGCATAAAAAACTCGAAATTCTGAAATCTTTTTCGCAAGATTGCTTTTATGAACTGAAATATAAAACCAAACATGAGCTTGCTTTGGCCAAAAAAACCGACAAGCTGTTTGCGTTGCTGCAACTTAAAATTCCTAAAGAATTTATGGACGATGAAATGCGCAAAATCCGCCTGATTACGGCGGAAATCGCCCAAATTCAGGGCATCAAGAAAAAGCTGGAAAACTTTAATCGCGTGCCGCGAGCACAGCAAAAAAGTCTGCTGAAAACGGTTTGCGAGCTGACCGCAAAATATAACCGTATCGATACCCCGAATGTAAAATTTTTGAGCCAAAAGCAAATCGATAAAGACGAGGGTTTGGATAAGTGGGTAAGCACCGAAGCATTTACATACGGAAAAAATGTATGTATCAATATGGATTATCTGGATAAAATTGACGGAGCGCAGGCACTATCCATGGCATGGCACGAAACAACCCATGTTGCTCAAGCAACCGGCGATTATTCTCAATATCCGCTGGTTGAGGAAATGTTTGGTCGAAATTTGGATTATTTGCAAAAAATGCCGGAAACCTACCTCTTTCATCCGCAGGAACAGGTTGTTTTTGCTCTTGAAAAGCAATTTATTGAAAAATTGGTTGAAAACACCAAAATCCGCACCAATGACAAAACTTTTGAATTTATGACGGAATATAACGTCGCCGAGCAATACTTCCATCGCGCTATACAAAGAAAAATATAATCTGTTTAAAAAAGTAAAAGTGCCCTCCCGGACACTCTCGCTTTTGTGTTTCTGTAACTTCTCGAACTTAGCGACGACGCACTTTTTTACGAGCCGGTTTTTTGTAAGCAACCTTTTTGGGGTGGTTGAACGCATATTCTATAGAATCTTCCAGATTGCGGCCATAAGGACAAGTATTAATACTGTCGCAAACTAAAGTATTATCCGCAAAATCATTCATCGGTATAGAATAAGCGGCACCAAGCGGCTGTTCTGCGAAATTTACAGAATTTTCCAGAGAAAACTCTCCGGTGTTATCCATGATGATTTCATTAAAAAAGATTTTTTCTTCCATATATCTTCTTTTAATGAGAACATCCAATTTCTTACCTTTTGCATACACTTTCTTGTCCATCAGTGATATCAGTTCTTTTTTACAAAATTCCTGTGCCTCGCGTGCGTCAACTTTATAATTGGAAGAATTCTCTCCGACAACCATAACTTCAACGGAATCTGTGCAATTTTTATAAATAAAGTAACTGTCAATCACGTCTGCCATATAAGTAGGTGTACCGTCCTTTTCATGAAGAATCCCGCTGCCGCAGTTGTAGAAAAGTGAACCGAGGGCTGCAATTTCTTGCGTGGTCATTTCTGCAAGCGGTAAATATTTCTGCATATCGGGATAAATGTAATTCTCAACATGCTGTTTGAAATATCCCAGAAGTTCTTCTTTGTCGTGTATCCTGTCTGCAGAAGTTACCTTCTTTCCGTCAGGGCGAACAGTATTGCCAATGCCGATTGTATAGCATTTGCCGTAAGGATCCCAGTAGGAATAGACTTTAACGCCTTCAAAGTGTGCAATCAAACACAACATATCGTACTCAGCTTCCTGAAACTTTTTGAAAGCAAGAGAGTCCTCGTCAGGATTGATCTCGGTATTCAGAATGACTTTGTCGAATGTATCAACAAAAGCATCTGCATTCACCCAGGTTGCATACGCAAACATTGTAAATGCAATCATAAATTTGATCGCTCTTGATAATTTATCCATAATACATGAGATTTTGAAGATAATAATGAATTAAGGTAGTTTTAATATAACATTTTGATATTTTTTTGTCAATAGTTAAAATTTAAATATTTCGATTTTTTTTCAATAAGATATATAATGCGCCGGAACCGCCCAAACGCTCGCTCGGATGCTTGTAAATTAAAATCATGGCGCGGATTCGCGGCAGATTAAGCCAACGCGGCACCGAATGTTTCAAAACACCGTGAACCGCAAAAATATCTTCTTCCTGCTGATGAATGTTGCCCTTACCGGTAACAATAATCACACACCGCTTGCCCTCGCCGTAGCTTTGCGAAATAAAGTTGTCAACTTTGACAAAAGCCTCATCCTCTTTCAAACCGTGCAAGTCCAAAACCGCTTCCACCCGAAATTCTTCGCGCTTAAAACGCCGCAACAGCGCCTTATCAATACCTCCAAACTCATTATCTTCCAGCGCCTTGGAATTGGTGGTAAATTCCTGCATTGTCGCATAATGATGTTTTTCACGGATGGTTAACGACGGAACCTTGAGCGAAACAACCGATACTTCATTTTGAAGCATGGCGGTATCTTTAACGGAATCCAGCCAAAAATCCTTATCTTCTTTTGAAATGTTCATTATTTCGCTGCCACGGAATTTTTCGGAACAATCACATAATAGCGGCCGCTTGAGTTCATTCTGCCGGCCTGCTGTAATGCTTCTTCCCCGTGTCCCCAAAAATAATCACCGCGCACCACGCCTTTAATGGCGCTGCCGATATCTTGCGCAAAAACAATTTTCTGCAACGGCTTGTGATCCGGATTGGTCGTATCAAGCCACAAAACCGTGCCTAACGGAATGTAACGGCTGTCCACCGCCATACTGCGACCGGCCGTTAAAGAAACCCCCATTGCGCCCTGCGGTCCGTCCGCATCGCTGATTTTTTGAAAGATAAAACGGTCGTTTTCTTTCATCAGCTCAGCCGCTTTTTCGGGATTTTTTTGTAACCACTCGCGAATTTTAGGCATAGACGCCTGATTTTTATCTATCAGCTTTTTCTCAATTAAAATACTGCCGATTCCTCTGAACTGGCGCCCGTTGCTGTCAGCAAAACCGATTCTGAGCTCAGCACCGTCATCCATTTTGGCAATGGCCGAACCTTGGATTTGCATAATATGAATATCGACCAAATCATCGCCCCACATCAAAACCGGCGCATTTACACCGTTATTTTCAATATCACGACGGTTATAATACGGAACAAACTTGCCGCCTTCCACCCGACCGACCAGACGCATATTCGGCAACGAACCGTCAAAATCGCGGATATTAGCCTCAATCAAATCTTTCGGGCGACCGTAAATCGGATATTTATATTTGCCGTGTTTTTCCAGCGAAGCATGAATAATCGCCTCATAATACGAGGTAAACTTGCCGGTATATTCGCCGTCGTCCGAAACCGCGTAAACCTCAAAATTGTTTTCGATAAAGCGACGCATCTCCGCCCCGTTGCGGATGTTTGCCGCATTAAACTTTTGACACACTTTCTGATATTTTGCGGTTTCGATGGCAATAGCCGAATCATAAATATACTGATTTTTGTTTTTCAAAATGGCCGCACAATTTCTGGCAAAAGGACTTATAACTTCGGCAAAATCATCATGTTGCCAGCCTGTCAAATCGGCAAAAGCACCGGCCTGTAAACGCAACTTACCCTGCTCGGTATCCGGTTTTTCGCTGAAACAACCGTTTAAGCCGATAAAAACACAAAACAAAAACGCGTATTTAAGCACTTTTCTTGGTAGAAACCAAAATCCAATTGTTATTTTTTGCATTCAGTGATCTTTCAAAAGTCCAAACATCCGTGATTTTCTGCACAAAATTTTCATCGCCTTCCAAAATTTCTCCCTGTGCATTTCTCAGTATGTTAACTTGTTCACTCACAAATTCAACCATGATTTTAATGCTGTTTTTCAACATTTTAACATTTTTGATTTCACTTTTATCAAAACAAATAAAGTCAACCTCGGAAGAAAGATTATTTTCCTGCCGATAAGCCAAAACACTCTTAAAGGCATCATAAACCTTTTTACTCAGTAACGACTTGATATTATCCATATTTCCGCTGCTGAAAGATTGCAGAACCAATTCAAAAACCCGACAGGCGCTCTTCAAAAAACTTTCTTTATTAAACGACGGGATAGTTGCCAATATTTTATCTTGTTCGGACAAGTTTTCCACATCCTCAATTTCCGGATTCTCTACGGAAATATCATTTTCGATATTTTCGTCTGCCATCGCCTCCATAATGGTTTTTTCCACATCCTTATCCAGCGGTTTAATGATAATCCGCATATTCTTTTCAGTGCCGTGCGAACCAAACACGCTATACAGACGAGTTATGATAAATGCTACCAAAAACATTAAAAAAATTATATCTAACATCGAAACCTTTTCACTTCTTTAAACACATTCAACCGACAATATAATGACAATTAAAATTTTTATCAACATAAATTATTTGACGATTTAATATTTTAGTATTATTCATTTATCAGACTCATATTTTTTTAGGAGATAAAAATGGTTAAAAAGAAAAGCGAAACCAGCAAGCCTGCTGAAACAACAGAAACCAAACAAGCTGAAACAACAGCTCAAAATCAACAACCGGCTTTGGTGATTCACAGTCAATATGTTAAGGATTTGTCTTTGGAAATTCCTTTGGCGCCGGAAATTTTTGCTGAAGCAACTCAGGCTCCGAATGTACAGATTGATTTCAGCATCAATACCAAAAAACTTCAGAATAACACCTTCAATGTTGCTTTAACAATTAAAGTTGACGCTGATGTTGCCAACAAAAAATTGTTCATTGTTGAACTGACTTATGCAGCCATTGCAACCTTAAACGTTCCGCAAGAAGCTGTTGAACCGCTGTTGTTCATTGAATTGCCGCGCTTGCTGTTCCCGTTTGCACGCAGCATTATTGCCAACAACTTAACTGAAGCCGGTTTACCGCCGTTGATGTTAACACCGATTGATTTTGTTGCTTTGTACAACAGCAAAAAAGCTCAAGTTGCTGCTGCAGCTGCCGCTAAAGCTGAAAAATAAGATATGCGCTTAGCTTTATATCAACCGGATATTCCGCAAAATACAGGCACGCTCCTTCGTTTAGGAGCGTGTTTGGATTTGCCGATAGATATTATTGAGCCGTGCGGCTTTATGTTTAATGAAAAAGCAATGCGCCGCGCCGGCATGGATTATCTGGATTTTGTAAATTATCGCCGTCATAACTCTTGGAATGATTTTTTGCAGTATCGCCAAGAACATCCGGACGAATACGGACGTTTGATTTTGCTGACAACACACGGTCAACAATCTTTCATTGATTTTAAGTTTGAACCAAATGATATCATTTTAATGGGACGCGAAAGTGCCGGTGTGCCGGAAAATGTTCATCAACTGGCTGATGCCCAGCTTTTAATACCGATGAACGAACACGCTCGCTCCATCAATATGGCTGTATCCGCGGCAATGGCCGTTACTGAGGGTTTAAGGCAAACAAACGGCTTTCCGACAATCAAAAAATAAAAATTTTTTTACAAGATAACATCTGCTGTTTTTGGGAAACCTCGCAAAAGTCAAC
The DNA here is from genome assembly GCA_017960745.1 of Alphaproteobacteria bacterium. Taxonomy (GTDB): domain Bacteria; phylum Pseudomonadota; class Alphaproteobacteria; order RF32; family CAG-239; genus RUG410. The sequence goes on from JAGCYN010000021.1 coordinate 42,662, forward strand.
CCCTTAAATGCAAAAAAAATCAAAAAAATTTTGCTTTTACCTCTGGATTTAGTCTTAAAAATGTGCTATATTCTGTTCTGTTTTCGTTGTTAATTTGTTTTTTTGGGAGCAAATATGAGTATTAAGAAATTACCGTCAATTAGTTTTAATGCCGGAGAATACGTTGTGTACCCGACACATGGCGTCGGTAAAGTATCTGATGTTACGAAACAAACAATCGCCGGTTCGGAGCTCGAACTGCTGGTTGTTAATTTTGACAAAGATAAAATGACCCTTCGTATCCCGACTTCTAAAATTTCTAATGTCGGTTTAAGAAAAATTTCTGACGAAAAAACCATGAGTGAAGCTTTTGAAACTTTAAAAGGCAAAGCCAAAATCAAAAAGGTTATGTGGTCCCGCAGAGCACAGGAATATGAAAATAAAATCAATTCCGGCAACCCGGTTGCCATCGCCGAAGTTATCAGAGACTTATACCGTGATGAAAATATCGCTGAACAATCGTACAGCGAACGTCAGATTTACGAACAGGCTGTTGATCGTTTGGCCAACGAGGTGTCTGTTTACAGTAATTGCTCTATTGAAGAAGCAAATAAAAGACTGCTGGATATTTTATCCAAACAAAAAGCGGTCTGAATTATTTGTATAATTTTATAGACTCCTTAAAGCGGGTGAAAAAAGTGATTTCACCCGCTTTTTTGTATCATTTTCTTTATCTTTTCGCTAAAAAAATTTTTTTACGATTTTTTTACTTTTGAACAAACATTTTTCTTGAACAAAAAAGTTTTGTGATATACAGTCGAGGCAAATTAAAATTTTTTTGATTTTAGTTTCAGTCCGTTATGGATTTGAAACTTGGTTTTAACTAATAGCTAACAGGAGCTTATATAAACATGAGTAAATGGGTTTATACATTTGGAAACGGCAAAGCCGAAGGCGATGCCAACATGCGTAATCTCCTCGGCGGTAAAGGTGCTAACTTGGCGGAAATGAATAAAGTTGGCTTGCCTGTTCCTCCGGGATTTACGGTAACGACAGAAGTTTGCACATACTACTATGCCAACAACAACACTTATCCGTCTGACTTAAAAGATCAGGTTAAGGCTGCTGTTGCCGGTGTTGAAGCCATTATGGGCAAAAAATTCGGCGATTCTTCAAATCCGTTATTGTTCTCTGTACGTTCCGGCGCCAGAATTTCCATGCCGGGCATGATGGACACGGTTTTGAACTTAGGTTTGAATGATGAAAGTGTTAAGGGTTTGGCTCAATCTTCCGGCAACGAAAGATTTGCTTATGACTCTTATCGTCGTTTTATCCAAATGTTTTCCGACGTTGTTTTGGGTGCTGATTTGGACGAATACGAAGGCGCTTTGGAAAATTTGAAAAAATCTAAAGGTTACAAGTCTGATACAGACATGACAACCGAAGATTTGAAAGAATTGGTTTCTCAATATAAAGAAATCGGTAAAAGATTAGGTAAAGTTGTTCCGCAAGATCCGTGGGAACAATTATGGCTCGGTATTGGCGCCGTGTTCGGTTCTTGGAACGTTGCCCGTGCCATTACCTATCGTAAGTTAAACAATATTCCGGGTGACTGGGGTACTGCTTGTAACGTACAAACCATGGTATTCGGTAATGCCGGTGATGATTCGGCTACCGGTGTTTGCTTCTCTCGCGATCCGGCGACAGGTGAAAACAACTACTATGGTGAATATTTGATTAACGCTCAAGGCGAAGACGTTGTGGCCGGTATTCGTACACCGCAACCGATGAGCTCTAAGGGCGAAGGCAATTCTTTGGAAGAAATTTGGCCGGATTTGTATAAGCAACTGGTTGATGTTCGTAATGCTTTGGAAGCACACTACAAAGATATGCAGGATATGGAATTCACCATTGAACACAAAAAATTGTGGATGTTGCAATGCCGTAACGGTAAGAGAACAGCTGCTGCTGCCGTTCGTATGGCCGTTGAAATGTTTGACGAAGGTCTGATTACCAAAGAAGAAGCTATTATGCGCGTTGGTGCTGACCAGTTAGACCAATTGTTACACCCGATGTTGGACCCGAAAGCCAGCAAGAAAGTTATCGCTACCGGTTTACCGGCATCCCCGGGTGCTGCCGTCGGTCGTGCTGTTTTCTGTGCTGAAGATGCTGAAGCTTGGGCTGCCAAAGGTGAAAGAGTTATCTTGATTCGTAACGAAACCTCGCCTGAAGATATCGGCGGTATGCATGCTTCTCAAGGTGTTATTACCGCACGCGGTGGTATGACCTCTCACGCAGCCGTTGTGGCTCGCGGTATGGGTACACCGTGCGTTTCCGGTTCTACCGATATTACCATTGATTATAAATCTAAGACCATGACCACCAAGTCCGGCTCTTGCATTAAAGAAGGCGATTGGGTTTCTTTGGATGGTGCTAAAGGTCAAATCATTGAAGGTGAAATCCCGACTGTTAAACCGGATACCAATTCCGGCAACTTCGGTCGCTTCATGGGTTGGGTTGATGAAATCCGCACCATGCATGTTCGTGCCAATGCTGAAACACCGGCTGATGCTAAACAAGCTGTAGAATTCGGTGCTGAAGGTATCGGTTTGGCTCGTACGGAACACATGTTTTTCGATGCTAAGCGTATTTCTGATATGCGTACCATGATTTTGTCTGACAATGAAGAAGGTCGTCGTGCTGCTTTGGCTCGTTTGTTGCCTTACCAAAAAGAAGACTTCAAGTCTTTATATCGCACCATGAACGGCTTCCCGGTTGTTATTCGTTTGTTGGACCCGCCGCTCCATGAATTCTTGCCGCACACTGATGCAGAAATGCAGGAATTGGCTGATAAGATGGGTAAAACTTTGGCAGAAGTTAAGAATCGTTCTAACTCTTTGCACGAAATGAACCCGATGTTGGGTCACCGCGGTTGCCGCTTGGCTGTTACATATCCGGAAATTTGCGAAATGCAAACCCGTGCTATTTTGGAAGCTGCTATGGAATGCCGTGAAGAAGGTGTTAAAGTTACACCGGAAATCGAAGTTCCGTTGGTCGGTTCCAAGAAAGAATTGGATATCGTTAAGAGCATCATTGATTCGACAGCTCAACAGATTTTTGCTGAAAAAGGCAAATCTATTGAATATGAAGTCGGTACCATGATTGAATTGCCGAGAGCCGCTTTGATGGCTGAAGAAATTGCGGCTTCTGCTGCCTTCTTCGGATTCGGTACCAACGACTTAACTCAAACAACTTTGGGTATGAGCCGTGATGATACCGGCGCAATTTTGGATTGTTACCGTTCTAAAGGTATTTATGTTGCAGATCCGTTTGCTTCTATTGATACCGAAGGCGTTGGCAAATTGGTTAAACGCGCTTGTGAATACGGCCGTCAGACCAATCCGGAATTGGTGTTGGGTGTTTGCGGTGAACACGGTGGTGATCCGAAGTCTATTGAGTTCTTCCAACAATGCGGTTTGGATTACGTTTCTTGTTCTCCGTTCCGTGTACCGGTTGCTCGTTTGGCTGCGGCTCAAGCTGCTGTTAAATACGGCAAAACTCAGAAAGAACATTCTGAAAAGAAGGCTGCTTAATCAGTCTTTATAACAACAAAAAAACCGCATCGTTATGATGCGGTTTTTTTTTTTTCATTTAATATCAGGAATTCATGTTTTGGAAAAAGTCATTATTATCTTTGGAATTTCGTAACTTATCCAATAAAAATTCCATACCGTCGGTCATACCCATTTGCATCAGAACACGGCGCAATACCCACATTTTGGTTAAAGTTGCCTTATCGACCAAAAGTTCCTCTTTACGCGTGCCGGAACGGGTAATATCAATGGTTGGGAATAAACGTTTATCGGTTAATTTTCTATCTAAAATGATTTCCGAATTACCGGTACCTTTGAATTCTTCAAAAATAACTTCATCCATACGCGAACCGGTATCAATCAATGCTGTCGCAATAATCGTTAAAGAACCACCCTCCTCAACATTTCTGGCGGCACCTAAAAGCCGTTTAGGACGTTGCAGAGCGTTAGCATCCACACCACCGGTCAGCACCTTACCCGAAGAAGGAACAACGGCATTGTAGGCTCTTCCTAAACGGGTTATAGAATCAAGTAAAATAACCACGTCTTTTTTATTTTCAACCAAACGCTTGGCTTTTTCAATACACATTTCCGCAACCTGAACATGGCGTGTAGCCGGCTCATCGAAGGTTGAAGAAATAACCTCACCTTTAACCGAACGTGTCATATCCGTCACTTCTTCCGGACGTTCATCAATCAATAAAACCATCAAATATACTTCCGGATGGTTAACGGCAATCGCATGCGCAATATTTTGCAACATAACCGTTTTACCGGTACGCGGCGGTGCCACAATCAATCCGCGCTGACCTTTACCTTGCGGTGAAATCAAATCAATCACGCGCGTGGTATAGTCTTTATCACCGCAAATTATATCAAAATTCAATTTTTCATTCGGATACAAAGGCGTCAGGTTATCAAAATTAACACGCAGCTTTGATTTTTCCGGATCGTCAAAATTAACCGTATTTATTTTAGTTAAAGCAAAATAACGCTCATTTTCTTTAGGTGCTCTGATTTCACCTTCGACGGTATCACCGGTACGTAACGCATATTTTTTAACCTGTTGCGGCGAAACATATATATCGTCGGCACTGGCTAAATAATTTGACTTAGAAGAACGTAAAAAACCGAAACCGTCCTGTAAAACTTCAATAACGCCATCACCGCAGATAACTTTGTCATCTTCGGCTAATTTTTTCATAATGGCAAAAACTAAATCTTGAACACGCATGGATGATGCGTCTTCAACTCCCAAATCTTCAGCTTGAGTCAATAACTCGGTTGGAGATTTCTCTTTCAACTCTCTTAAATGCATGATATCCTTTTATGATTATATATAAAGAAAACAAATTGAATCATTTGTTACTACGCTTATATAAAAAGTGC
>JAGCYN010000022.1 GCA_017960745.1 Alphaproteobacteria bacterium
ATTTCATTTTTTAAATATATTTATTCATTCATTGTTTTTCTATGGAGTACAGTAGAGAAGAAAGAGCCGCCATCGCTCACAATTTCCGCGAGGATATCAAAAAGTATGGCATCCGTGAGGCAATTTGCAGTGTGATTCAATCAACAAGCGATAAGGTGCCAGTGCGGAAAACAGTGTTGGTTCAGCAATGCCGCAAGCCGAATTTCCGTAGGGAATTTGATCAGGCGTGCGATCAGATCAGGGTATCGACCCCGTCTATGCGCAGCAGCCTCGTAGAGCTTCGCCGTGATGTGCTAGGAGAAATGTAATCCGCCGACAAAACAATTTTATTTGCGAAACTTCCGGTGCCATCGTGCAGAAAAGCCGGAAGTTTTTTTGTCCTTTTTTTTAGGCGGTATATGCACAAAATATCACTTGCACATTAAAACGTTCTGTTATAAAAATAAGAATCAAAATTTAACGGAGAAAAAATTAATGTTTTCAAAATTGTTGGGAATGTTTTCCGCCGATATGGCTATTGATTTAGGTACCGCCAATACGCTTGTGTATGTACGCGGTCGCGGAATTGTGTTAAACGAGCCGTCGGTGGTTGCCATTGAAGAATATAAAGGACGGCGTCATGTGTTGGCAGTCGGTAATGAAGCTAAGCAAATGCTCGGGCGCACGCCGGGCAATATTCACGCTATCCGCCCGCTTAAAGACGGTGTTATCGCCGATTTCGATTTTGCCGAAGAAATGATAAAATATTTTATTTGCAAAGTGCATGATCGGCACACGTTTGTGACGAATCTGATTATTATCTGCGTACCGTCCGGTTCAACGGCGGTTGAGAGAAGAGCTATTTATCAGTCTGCCATGCAGGCCGGTGCTCATAAAGTTTTGTTGATTGAAGAGCCGATGGCTGCGGCAATCGGTGCCGGTTTGCCGGTAACCGAACCGACCGGCAGTATGGTGGTTGATATCGGCGGCGGTACAACAGAAGTTGCCGTGTTGTCGTTGGGCGGCATTGTTTATGCGCGTTCCATCCGTGTCGGCGGGGATAAAATGGATAGCGCCATTGTCAACTATATTCGCCGCAATATGAACTTGTTGATCGGTGAGAGCAGCGCCGAAAAAATTAAAAAAGAAATCGGTTCGGCGATGGTGCCGGAAAGAGGCGAGGGACGTACGGTTGAAATTAAAGGCCGTGACTTGGTGAACGGCGTACCGAAGGAAATCGTTATTACCGAACGTCAGGTAGCGGAAAGCCTGCAGGAACCGGTTATGGCTATTGTTGAAGCAGTTAAAATTGCTTTGGAAAATACCGCGCCGGAATTGGCTGCCGATATCGTTGATAAGGGCATTATCTTAACCGGCGGCGGTGCATTGCTGGCTAATTTGGATCAGGTTTTACGCAAGGCAACCGGTTTGCCGGTAACGGCGGCGGAAGAACCGTTGGCCTGTGTGGCTAAAGGTTCCGGCAAGGCTTTGGATGAGGTCAGCCGTTTGAAAAATGCATTGTCAACGATTTAATTGCATTGCGTAAAAGGATAAGGTGATGAAAAGTCGCGGTGGTCTGCTTATTAAAATAGGCGAACTGAAGGTTTTTTTTCAGCGACTTTTTCTTCTTATCCTGTTTTTGTTTTCAATTTTTGCGATTTTGTTTGAACGCGCTGACAGTAATATTACCGGCACGATAGACGGGGCGGTTTTGAAGGTTACCGGTCCGATTATGCAGGTGGTAGAATTTCCGTCGCGGGTTATCCATCGTATTTATACATATTTTTACGATATCAGCCATATTTATGCCGATAACCGCGAACTGCGTGAAGAAAATAAGCAAATGCTTATTTTGCAAAACAAAGTGCGGACGTTGGAAGTTGAAAATCAGCTGCTCGGGCGGCTTTTGAATTATATTCCGCCGACCGAAGCCGGTTTTATCAGCGCTAAAATTATTGCGGAATCAGGCGATAGCTTTACGCACATGCTGTTGGTTTATATCGGCAATGAAGCGGTGCAGAAAGGACAAATCGTTTTAGGCGATGAAAGTGTTATCGGCCGCGTTGAAAAAGTCAGCGGCAGTTATGCCAAAGTTATTTTGGTTACCGATATCAATTCCAAAATTCCGGTGGTGGTGGAAAGAACGCGTGTTCGCGGTATTTTGAGCGGCAATAATACCGAGCGTCCGTCGCTGATTTTTACGCGTTCGGCAGCCGATATTCAAGAGGGCGATATTGTGGTTACCTCGGGTGTCGGCGGAATGTTTCCGGCCGGTTTGCCGGTCGGGTTTGTCAGCTCGGTTAAGGGCAGCGAAATCAGCGTTGAAACCATGGCCGATATCAGCCGTATAGAATATGTGCGAATCGTCGATTACGGACTTTCCAACCACACTGACGAGTGGCAGGAATTTTTCAAGAGTGATACGGATGAATGATAACTGGCGGGAAAGTGTTCGTTTGTTTTTGCTGCATCGGATTCCGTTGTTAGCCACTTTTATTTTGATTTTTCTGTTTTCGGTGCCGATTCATTCCGGCGAACTTAACTATTTCAGACCGATGGTCGGGGTTATCTGCATTTATTACTGGGGTTTGAAATATCCGTATATGTTCGGGTATGCTTCGGCCTTTTGTGTCGGTTTTTGGAGCGATGCCTGCAGTTCTTCACCGATGGGAATTAACAGTTTGTCGGCGATGTTGCTGATTTTTATTATTGATCGTTTCGGACGTTATTTGCGTACCGCGGTTTTCGGATTGGTTTGGAGTGCGTTCGGGGTTATCACTTTTATTTTGTTGTTGTTCAAATGGTTGGTCTTGGCCACATATTTCGGACGCTTTTTCTCAATTGAAGAAGTGTTTATCTGCTATTTGACAACGCTGATGTTTTATCCGCTGATTACGGCGGTTAACGTTTGGATACAGAATAACTTTTTGCCGCAAGAGAGTATTGATGAGTAATTACGAAGATGAAAAAATAACAATGCTCGTCCGGCGGGTGCCGGTGGTTATTCTGCTGAACCTGATTGCGTTTGCCGCTATTATCGCACGCTTGTATTTTTTGCAGGTTTGTGAGTCGGATAAATACAAAGTAATGGCGGAAGAAAACCGAATTTCAACGCGTTTTTTGGTGCCGCCGCGCGGTTTGATATACGACCGCAACGGGGAAATTATTGCCAAAAACGATCAGAATTTTCAAGCGCTGATGATTGCCGAGCAAACACCGGATATTGAAAAAACGCTGAATCGATTTAAAGAAATCGTGGAGCTTTCGGCAGAGCAGGAACAGCGTATTCGGAAAGATATCAAAAATAAAAAACGTTTTATTCCGATTAAACTGCGTGACGGTTTGAATTGGCAGGAAGTTTCAAAAATATTGCTGCACGCGCCGGACTTACCGGGAATTGAAATTAACGAGGGTTTGAGCCGTTTTTATCCGTACGGCGATTTGTATGCCCACGTTTTGGGGTATGTCGGACCGGTGGCGGAAAAGGATAAAAAAGATAATCCGATGGCTTTGGTGCCGGGCTTTAAAATCGGCAAATCCGGGTTGGAAAAATATTTTGATTATAAATTGCAGGGCAAAGGCGGAACGGTTAAATTGGAAGTGAACGCCTACGGGCGCGTGATGAAGGAAATCGAGCGCGATGCCGGCGAAGAGGGCAACAGCCTGAACTTAACCGTTGATACACGTTTGCAACAGGCAGCGTATGAGGCGTTTGGCGAAGAGAGCGGTGCTGCGGTGGTGTTGAACGTGCGGACCGGCGAAATTTTGGCCATGGTATCCAAACCGTCTTTCAACCCGAATTTATTTACCAACGGCATCAGTTATAAAAACTGGAACGAGCTGCTTTATAACGAGCGGACGCCGTTGGTAAATAAGGCCGTTTCCGGTCAATATTCTCCGGGTTCAACGTTTAAAATTGTGGTGGCACTGGCCGCTTTGGAATCCGGCGCCATTGATTACAACACCCGCTATTTTTGCAACGGTGCGATGAAGGTCGGTGATACCAAATTTCACTGTTGGCGGCATGCCGGTCACGGCAGTTTGAATGTGGTTGAAGCGCTGAAATATTCCTGCGATATTTTCTTCTATGAAACCGCTTTGAAAATAGGTATTGATAAAATTCATGATATGGCGCAGAAATTGGGAATGGGATATCCGCTCGGTGTGGGTTTGGATAACGAAAAAGGCGGTTTGATTCCGTCAAAAAAATGGAAACAGGCGCGCTATGATGCTCAATGGACGCAAGGCGATACCGCTAATGCAGGCATCGGACAAGGGTATGTTTTGGCCACGCCGCTTAATTTGGTGACGATGTTGGCACGCGTTGTTAACGGCGGCTATGAAGTGGTCCCGACATTTATCAAACCGACGGCAAAAGAACTGAAAAAAATAAAAAGACTCGATATTTCAACACGCAATATCGAACTGGTTAAAGAAGGAATGTTTGAAGTGGTTAATGGTGTCGGCGGCACGGCCGGTCGGGCGCGGTTTAATTTTAATGGTATGATGATGGGCGGCAAAACCGGAACAACGCAGGTCCGCCGAATTTCAATGCGCGAACGAATGCGCGGCATAATCCGCGATGAAAATCTGCCGTGGAAATTGCGTAATCATGCGTGGTTTATGGGCTTTGCACCGACGGATAATCCGCGTTATGCCGTAGCGGTAATTGCCGAACACGGCTCGTCGGGTTCCGGTGTGGCGGCACCGATTGCCGGTAAAATTTTGCAAAAAGCGTTGGAATTGGACATTAAATAGGAGAGTAAAAATGTATGAACTGGGTTTTTCTTCCGAGCGCTCAAAATGGCTGGATAAGCTGTTTCGGGTGAGCTTTTCATACATTATACTGATATGTATTTTGGCCGGTATCGGTGTCACAACGCTGTATTCGGCGGCTAACGGCAGTTGGAAGCCGTGGGCATCGGCGCATCTGATTCGTTTCGGTATGGCACTTCTTGTTATGATGATGTTTTATTTTTTGAATGTGCGTTATTACTATAAATATGCCTATTGGTTTTATGCCGTTTCGCTATTGTTGCTGATCGGTGTTGAGGTCAGCGGTCATATCGGTATGGGCGCGCAACGTTGGATTAACTTGGGACTGTTCAAAATTCAGCCTTCGGAGCTGATGAAAATCGGGATGGTTTTGTTTTTGGCGCGATATTTTTCATCAATGACGATGCACGGCATTCGTTCAATGCGCGGTCTGATTATTCCGGCAATATGCACGGTACTGCCGGTTGCGCTGATTGCCGTGGAGCCGGATTTAGGCACGGCATTAATGGTTTTATCGACCGCCGCGGTGATTTTGTTTGCGGTTGGGGTGCAATGGTGGAAATTTGCGCTGGTGGTGCTGGGAACCGGGTGCTGTTTGCCGATTATTTGGGGCATGTTGCATGAATATCAGCAAAATCGCGTGCTGACATTTTTTAATCCGGAACGCGATCCTCTCGGTGCCGGATATCATATTATTCAGTCGAAAATTGCGTTCGGTTCCGGCGGTGTTTTCGGCAAAGGATTTTTGCACGGAACGCAGACGCATTTAAACTTTTTGCCGGAAAAGCATACGGATTTTATTTTTACGATGTTCTCCGAAGAAATGGGGCTTTTGGGTAGTTTGTCGTTGGTTATTATCAATATGCTGTTGATTGCGTTGGGTTATATTTTTGCCTACCGGACGCGTAACTATTTTGCCAAACTGGTGATTATCGGCTTAAATACCAATTACTTTTTATATGTGTTTATCAATATTGCGATGGTGATGGGAATTTTGCCGGTGGTCGGCGTGCCGTTGCCGCTGATTTCTTACGGCGGTACCGTGATGTTTTCGATTATGATCAGTTTCGGCATTATCATGTGTATGTCTAACACGCAAAGTGTTTCGCATACTTTTGACGAAGACGCATAATTTAAGGCGGAGATATTGCTATCTCCGCCTTTAGAACAAAATTTCGCTTAAAGAGTGCGTACATTTTGGTTTTGATAATCACGCTTATGCACCGGTTGTCTGACGTGTTCAGCCGGTTTTGCATTAACATTCTGAATTCTCTTGGCACGTGCAGCGGCGCGATTTTCAATATTTTCCATAATTTTGCCGCGCTCACTTTCCGGAATATACGGCGTGATATTTTTTCTTAAAACTTCCAAATCTTCAGGTTTTAAGTGGCTCAATTTGGCTTGAATCGGTTTTAATTTCAGGTAATGCAACAGGTGTTCCTGCCGATTTCCGGTTTCAAGTCGTTTGGCAACTTCGGCAATATCGCGCGCAAAGGTCTGATCATCAATTTTGCCGCGGCTATGCAGGCTGAGCAAATGGACCAAAGCTCTTTCCGGTTGATGGAAGAAGAAGTCGTGTTTGATGGCGTCTCTGTCGCGTCTGCGGCTTTCGAGCCATGCAGCCTTTTCTTCCGGAGACATTTTGCCGCCGGTCTTTTCATGCAACGCATCACGCATCTGACGGTTTCTCGCCAATTCGTGGCAGGTTTCCATCGCATAGCCGGCAATGGCAGCCGTAACCGCCACATTGACGGCAGCTTCGGTGGTAATATCCGTCCATTTCTTGACTTCTTCCTGAGCCTCACGAACTTTTTCGCGAGCCTCTTCAGCCGTCTTTAATGAAGGGTTATATTCCATGGCGCGCAGCGTATCAATTTCGCCGCGAGCCGCCGCATCCATAATGTCTTGCGGAACCGGTCGTCCCGGATAGCGATCGCGAATCGCTTGCGGAATGCTCTCCCAAAGGGCTTCTTTGTCCTTATAGGTCGAGAAGATTTGATTTTTGCGTGCTTCAAGAGCTTCCGCGGCTTTCGGATCATCAGGAGCCATAGCCGTTACGTCAGCGTAGGCGCTTGAATCATAGGCTTTTAAGAAGTCTAAAAATTGTGAACTAAAATCAGCCATGGCTTTTCTCCTTTATAATCAGTGGCAAATTAACGGCTATCGTTGCCGCCTTTGCTGAATTTGGCCGTTAATCTGTCAACGGTTTCTTTACCCAACTTGGTTCTGAGAGCATCACCGTTGTCTTTATCTTTACCAATCTTCTTTGGTGCTTCACCTTCTTTCGTCGGTGCCGTCGAGTAGGCTTCCGGTATGATACCGAGACGAGCGGCTAAAACCTTGTCGCGATCATCCATCTTTTTCTCGCGAGCGGCAGCTTGTTCCGGTGTCATATTGGCCTTGATGATGTCTTTGCGGGCTTCGCGTAAAGCTGCAATTTTAGCCGCGGCAGCATCATCTTTCGGCGTAAATGTTTCAACTTCTTTATCTTTTATGGTTGCAACATCACCCAAAGTTTTTACTTCTTTGTTAGAAGCTTCTCTGACCAAATCACCGAGAATCTGCTTAAATTCTGCCGGATTTTCCTTGAATTTTTCTGCCAGGAATTTTTTATCGGACTCCGATTTAAGATAGATGTCTTTGAAACGGTCAACGGTTTCAGCCGATGTTTCGACTTCTTTACCGTCAGCATCTTTGGTTTTGCCGGCTTCGAAAATCATTTTTCGATTTTCACCTTCACCTTCATACGAAACTTTCACCACGCCGTCTTTTTGCATTTGTGCCAAGTCATACTGGTCTTCCAAAGCTTTTTTAATTTTATCGGTATCCTCTTGAGAGAATTTAGAAGAATCCTCTTCGCGGTGTTGTTCCGGTTGCGGATTTTCAGCGCCCGACTGCTCTTGTCCGCCTCGAATCTTAGCCGTAAATTCGGCGTATCTGGCATCACCGAGCTCGGCTTTTAACATATCCTGATACTGCATCATTTCTTCTGCCGACGGCAAAGCACCGACCATCGGGTTGCCGTGCAGTGTGCAGGCTGCAAACAGACGAGCCTTCATTTCCGGTGTCATATTGTCGGCAAAGTTAATCGGACGTCCCTTGTTGTCATCTTCTTGCAAAATAGCTTCAAAGGCCTTGATTTTTGAGCTCGGATCAACGGTAACGTTGTTTTCGGCGGTATAGGTAATTTTGCCGCCATCGAAAGAGGCACCGAAGCCGTTTTCAACTTGGTTTTCGCTGTAGTTGGCAATTGTACCGTCCGCGGAAAATCTTTCATATTGAGCGCGCTTTCTGGCAATCCAGTCGGTATTTTGATCGGTCGGTTGCTCTTGTTCGGCACCGAAAACGTTTACCGCGTGCTTTTTATCAATCTCTTCAAGCTCTTTCTTCAATGCGGCGCTTTCTTCGTCATTTAAGGTTTCTTTGCCTTCAAATGCCTTCTCGGTTGCCTCGATTTTTTCTTCTTTGGCTTTTTTGGCTTCGTCGCTTAACGGTTTATCGTCGGCGGTGTTATCTTTCACCAAGATTTTATCGCCGTCAATGATGTAACCGGCAGAGGCAACGGCATCTTTAATATCGCCTTCGCCTTTTCCTTTCCAGTCAATACCGGCAATATAGCAAGCCTTTAACAAAACGCCCTTCGGCTCAAATTCGGCCGCGGTTTCTTCTTTCGGTTTATCATCATGAGCTTCCGGTGCACCGCCGGCTTCCGGTCCTTCATGCGCTTCCGGTTTTGGTGTTGTTTCTTCAACAACTTCCGGGTCGATAACTTCATCTTCAGTCATTTTCTTTCCTCCTTGCTTTTTTGCTTCCTCTGGAAGGTATGCTTTGTACTTTGATTTCAATAATTCAATATAGTATTTTTTGCCGTCATTGTCCAAATTATCCATCATTGCGCTGACGTGAGCCGCGGCAATTTCGGCGATAAACGGCTTGTTTCCTTTGTTGCTGATCTCTCGGAGATCGCGCAAAAAATAATCATTTTGCGGTTTTCCCTGTTGATTGAGATAACCTTCTTTTTTAATTTTCTTTAAGTGGCGCAGGCGGGCAGACTTGGACATTTGAGCAAACAGCCCTTTAACGGCCTCGTCAACTTCCGCCGCCTTGGCTTGGCGATTAACGCCATGAATAATGACAGCCATGGCGGCAATTTTCTGTTTGTCCGGCCATACCGGCGTTGTTTCTTTATCATGACGTTTGTTGAATTCTTTTTCCAAAATGCCGACAACTTTAAGCAGATGTTCTTTTTTGGCGGCCGCGTCCAAACCGCTACCTTCAATATAATCGCCGACAAAGTCGGAGTAATCCGTCGTTTCCTTGTTGTAGAGATAATCTTGAATATCTTTTACCAAAGACGGTTTCTTCGGCGTTGTTTCTTGCGGCTGTTGTGCCGGTTTTTCATCTTGTTTCGGCTTTTTCGGTGTGGCTTGAGGCTTTTCGCCCTTTGGACCTTCATCTTGCTTTTGAATATCTTCGAAAACGGTCGATGCCGGCGGTGTGATATCCTTTTTTTCCGGTGCTGCCGGTGCGGCATCGGTGCTTGCGGTCAAAGTCAAATGTTTTTCGATGCTTTCATATAATTTTTTGGCTGAGGTGGCTTGCACTTCTTTTTGAATTTCAGCGTAGGCTTTGTCCAATATTTCCTTGCTCAGATGGCGCTCATTTAAGCGATTTTTGGCTTCTTCAACAGCAGCAACCTGTTTTCTGAACAACGGTTTAAAGCCGTTCAGAAAGGTTTTTAAGTCTTCCTTCAATGCAGACCAGCTCTGTTCGTTCATCATATCAGCCATTATCAACATCCTTAGCCTTTAACTATGCAAAGTATAACATACGATTTTGATTTTGTCTAGTATTTTTGTGCAAAAATCAGAGCATTTCGGTAACGATTTTTTTGGTTTCTTTTAAGGTTTGAATAAACTGTTTCAACGCGTCGCCGTAGAATTTGGCAAAACGGCCGGAAGCCGTCATTTTAACGCTGTCGGTAACCAATTGACGAATCTTTTTAATTTCTTCTTCCGGTGCCACGGTCGGCAGTGCCGGTTGGCGCGGTTCCGGTGTTTCATCAAGTTTGTATTCAAAGGCCAGACGAACACCGTCAATATACGTTAAAAAGGCATACTGCCGAAACATTTTTTTGGCGTCTTGCCGTAAAGAACTGATTGCGGCCAAGTTTTCAGGGGCACGGTGGGTGCGGAATTGCTGAATAATTTGGCGATAGTTCTGCGGGTTGGCCAAAATTGCCTGGGCATTTTGCAACAAATCGTCTTTTTGCGGCATGGTTTCCAAAATGGCCAACAGATATTGCAGATGTCCGCGACAGAGCTGAGTAAACCTTGATATTAACAGCATATTCTCACCGATTAAGCGTCTGGTTTCCAAATAGTCATCCGGTAATTTCGGTTGAAAACGCAAAATTTGGATGGCTTCGCACAAATAGCTTAAAAAGCGTTTTTTGTTGATGTAAAAGGCAAAGTTTGAAAAACGAAAACGGTTGATTAACTGACGGTATGCCGTGGCAAATTCACTTAATTGGCAACATTCCACCGCATCGGGATAGCGTTGCTCGATTTTGGTTAATTGTTGCAAAATTTGCTGATATGCCGGTAAAGCTTGGCCGAGTTTATAGGCAAAATCGCCGGAAATAATTGTGGCAATCACTTTTTTCTTTTGTGCGGCACTGCGGCTCAGCGAAGACAGTTTATAATCTTTCTGCATTTTTTGCGCGGCTTCGTTATCGGTCGGCACATTGATATTTTCACTCAAATAATGTTTAAACGTTTGATATTCACGCAAAATATCGGTTGAATGCGTGATGGTGCGGGCGGCACTTTTGGACATTTTATAAAAATCGGACAGCGGAAAATATGCCGGATGGACTTTGGAACGGTCCGTATCATAAAAAATAAAACCGCTGTGATGTCCGGAACGCGCTATTTTCACTTCTTTCGCCGTTATCAGCGGCTGATGAAACGACTGCGCCATTGCATTTTTCAAAAAAGATTTGTCATCCATATTTTTCACCTTGTCAAAAGGCTAACATTTAAGTATTATTTTTTCGTTAAAACAGAGCCTCTGTTTTGTGTATAAAGCTTATAAACGTTGAAATCGGCGAAATAATGTGTTAGTTTTTCGCCAGAGAATATTTTAATGAAAGAGGATAAAAATGTCGGGTAATGCCAGATATAACGGAAAAAACAGTTGGGAAGAATGGCGTCAGGATTGGCAAAACGAAGAAAGATACAATTTCAGAACCATTGAGGCCAAGTGGCAAAAAATTTGGGATGATGAAAAGGCTTATAAAGTTGAGATAGATAAGTCTAAAGAGATATTCTACGCATTGGTTGAGTTTCCGTATCCGTCCGGTGCCGGTTTGCACGTCGGCCACCCGCGCTCTTATACGGCGCTTGATGTTATTTCGCGCAAAAAGAGAATGCAAGGTTATAATGTGCTTTATCCGATGGGTTTTGATGCGTTCGGGTTGCCGGCGGAAAATTATGCCATTAAAACCGGCGTACATCCGGCAATTTCTACCAAAGACAATATTGCCAACTTTACACGGCAATTAAAATCGCTGGGCTTTTCGTTTGATTGGGACAGATGTTTCAATACTTGCGATCCGGAATATTATAAGTGGACACAGTGGATGTTCATTCAGTTCTGGAAACACGGCTTGGCATATAAAGACAAAATCGCCATCAACTGGTGTCCGGCCTGCAAGGTCGGCCTGGCAAACGAAGAAGTGGTTAACGGCCATTGCGAACGTTGCGGCGCTGAAGTGGTTCGCCGCGATAAGGAACAATGGATGTTGGCCATTACCAAGTATGCCGACAGATTGATTGACGATTTGAAAGACGTTGATTTTATCGACAGAGTGAAAACCACGCAGGTCAACTGGATCGGTCGTTCCGAAGGTGCCGAGCTGACGTTTGAGCTGACCGATAACAACGGCAACAACTTAGGTAAACCGATGGTGGTTTATACCACGCGTCCGGATACGGCATTCGGCGTAACCTATATGGTGATGGCTCCGGAGCATGAATTTGTCAAAGATTTGATGAATAAGTTTGAAAATGCTTCCGAAGTGCAAAATTATGTGGCAGAAACAGCTAAAAAGTCTGATTTACAGCGCACGGCAGACACCACCAAAACCGGTGTTGAATTGAAGGGCATTAAGGCTCGCAATCCGTATACCGGCAGTTTGGTTCCGGTATTTATTTCCGACTATGTTTTGACCGGTTACGGAACCGGCGCCATTATGGCGGTTCCGGCGCATGACCAGCGCGACTATGATTTTGCCAAGCTCTTTAATTTGCCGATTATTCAGGTTTTGGCAGGTGGCGATATCAGCCAGCAGGCTTGGGAAGAAGACGGTACCCATATCAATTCCGGCTTTATGGACGGTATGGATAAGAAAGACGCGATGACGGCGGCCATCAAATTTGCCGAAGAAAAGGGCTTCGGTCATGCCAAAGTGAACTTTAAGCTGCGTGACTGGGTGTTCTCACGCCAACGTTATTGGGGCGAGCCGATTCCGATGGTTTATTGCGAACATTGCGGATGGC
>JAGCYN010000023.1 GCA_017960745.1 Alphaproteobacteria bacterium
AAAAAAAAGCAATATATATTTGCAATATTTAAAAATATCGGCTAATAACCGAGAGAGAGGATATTTTATGATTAAAACCAATGCGGTCAGAATTTTGGAAAAAGCCAAAATAACGTATCATTTGTATGAATATGATGCGGTTTCCGGTGTGGATGCCGTTTCGGTGGCCGGTTATGTGCAAAAACCGGTCGAGCAGGTTTTCAAAACGCTGGTTACCGAAAGCCCGACCACACAACACGGATTTAACTATTTTGTGTTTGTGATTCCGGCGGCCAAAGAATTAAGCGTGAAAA
The DNA here is from genome assembly GCA_017960745.1 of Alphaproteobacteria bacterium. Lineage (GTDB taxonomy): Bacteria > Pseudomonadota > Alphaproteobacteria > RF32 > CAG-239 > RUG410. The sequence continues at coordinate 294 of JAGCYN010000023.1, forward strand.
AAGCGGCCGTGGCGGCAGGGGTAAAGAGTGTGGAAATGTTGCCGCTAAAGAAATTGTTGCCGTTGACCGGATATGTGCATGGCGGCTGTTCGCCTTTGGGTATGAAGAAACAATTTCCGGTTTATATTGATCAAAGCGCCGAACGGTTGCCGACTTTTTGCATCAGCGGCGGAAAAATAGGACTGACTCTCGAGTTGAATGCCGTTCAACTTGCCGAAGCCATCGGTGCCCGATTTGCGGATTTAACATTGGAATAAAATTGCTGAATTTTCGATTGACAAATCAATGATGGTAGGCTATATCTGTCCTCAAATCAACACATTATGGTAATTATGGACAGACAACAGATTTTGAATTTAGCTGAAGTGCTCGGTGATATGAAAACGCTGAAACGGACCGGATGGAAAAACCGTTGTGTTCCCAATCCCGAAAGTGATGCCGAACATTCTTACAGCTTGGCGATGCTGGTGCTGCTGTTGGCGCCCCCGCATCTGGATTTGTTAAAGGCTCTGAAATTGGCTCTGGTACATGATTTGCCCGAAGTTTTGTGCGGCGATCATGTTCCCGGTGAACTCAGTATGGAAACCAAGGCCGAACGTGAAGATGAGGCGATGCGCCGAATTGCCGCGTTGGTGGGAGAAAACGAACTGCATGAATTGTTTACCGAATTTGAACTTCATCGTTCGCCGGAGGCCGAATTTGTATGGGTTTTGGATCGATTGGATAATGTTTTTACCGCACACTATTACGATCAACGCCTGGATAAAGGGTTGAGTACGGAATTTGCCAAAAGCGCACGGGAACGTATCGGTGTTTTACACGACAATGATGCCCGTGAGACTCTGAGCGCCGCCGTGGAAGCATTATGCCGAAAGTAACGAAAGGCTCTTTGTAACAGATGTTCAAAGAGCCTTTCATTTTACTTATTCGGTATTGTGCAAAAAAGTTTGTAAAACTGCGAAAAAAAGGCTTGCAAATTGTAAAAAAAGAATATACAACGCAACATATCCGTGTTCGCGGTGTAATTTTGCTTGCTTTTTAATTTGAAGTATGCTAGTTATATCGCCGAATGTTTGTGTAATTTAATTAACTAAAGAGAAGAAAAATGGCTACACCTAAGAAAAAAGTATCTAAATCTCGTCGTGATATGCGTCGTTCGCATGACGCTTTGTCTGCTAGTTCTTATCAGGAATGCCCGAACTGCGGCGAGCTGAAAAGACCTCATCATGTTTGCCCGAAATGCGGTCAGTATGATGGTAAAGAAGTTGTTGCTCATAAAGAAGCAAAATAATATCGACTTATTTTAAAATACGGAGCAGGTTTTGTCTGATAATAATCTGGTCATATCTGTAGATGCAATGGGGGGAGATAATTCCCCTCGTGTCGTAGTTGAGGGAATCAATATCGCCCACAAAAACAACAAAGATATTAATTTTTTGTTGTTTGGCGATGAAGTCAAAGTCAACGCCGAATTAAAGCGTTTTCCGCAGCTGAAACATTGTTGCACGGTGGTGCATACCAACGAGTTTGTGCATAACGAAGATAAGCCTTCGCAGGTTATCCGCAACAAAAATACCAGCATGTATATGGCGATTGATGCCGTACGTCAGGGAAATGCCATGGCGGTGGTTTCTGCCGGCAATACCGGCGCTTTGATGGCTATCTCCAAGATGATTCTTAAAACCATGCATCGTTTGCACCGGCCGGCAATCTGCACCAATATTCCGCATAAAGACGGAATGTGCGTGATGCTCGATTTGGGCGCCAACACGGAATGTAATGCCGTGAATTTGGCGGAATTTGCCATTATCGGCAATATATTGGCTCGCCATACTTTAGGGATTGAACGTCCGCGAATCGCTTTATTAAACATCGGCGCTGAAGAAATGAAAGGCCGCGATGAGATTCATCAGGCGGCAAAAATGATTCGCAATACGCACCTTGATTTGAATTTTATCGGCTATATTGAGCCGCATCAAATCGGCGAAGGCTACGCGGATGTGATTGTTTCGGACGGTTTTACCGGAAATATTGCCTTGAAAACCATGGAAGGTACGGCAAAACTGGTGGCTCGGATGCTTAAAAAAACAATCAAGCATTCAATTATGGCTAAAATCGGCTTACCGTTTTTGTTGCCGGTGCTGTGGGGTATGAAAAAAACGATGGATCCGCGTAAATATAACGGTGCCATGTTTGTCGGTTTAAACGGCCTTTCGGTTAAAAGTCACGGCGGAACCGATGCTCTCGGTTTTTCGTACGCGGTTGATAATGCGGCAAAATTAATCAGACAGAATTTTGTTCAGACCATTCGCGAAGAAGTTGAACACGTCGATTTGGATGAACTCTCACAGGAAATGTTGTATGATGTCTATTAGGAGCGAAGTTGTCGGCTTCGGCCATTGTCTGCCTGAAAAAATCTTAACAAATGATGATTTGTCGCACATGGTGGAAACCAGCGATGAATGGATTGCGACACGTACGGGTATTCGCAGCCGTCATGTGGCGCAAGATGAAACAACATCGATGATTGCCGAACGCGCTATCAGCAATGCCTTGCAGTCTGCGGGTTTGCAACCGTCGGATGTCGATTTGCTGATTGTGGCGACGGTAACGCCGGATAAGACCACGCCGTCAACGGCAACGTTGATTGCCGGTCGGTTGAATTTTCGTGTCGGCGTGCCTGCTTTTGATATTTCCGCGGCTTGTTCCGGTTTTGTATATGCTTTGACTTTAGCCGATAATATGATTCGTTTGGGCGAGGTTAAGACCGCGGTGGTGGTCGGTGCGGAGTGTCTGTCCAATATTGTGGACTGGACCGACAGAAATACGTGCGTTTTGTTCGGCGACGGTGCCGGCGCCGTGGTGTTGCGTGCCCTTGAAGGCAAAGGCGACAGCTCTGATGTCGGCGTTTTAAGCACTTGCATTTATTCTGACGGTCATTTGGCCGAATTTTTGCAAACAACCGGCGGGGTTTCAACCACCAAAAATGCCGGTTTTGTCAGCATGAACGGCAAAGAAGTTTTCAAACATGCCGTGGTTTCGCTGTCGGAAGCGGCGGAAACCGCGTTGCAGAAAGCCGGTATTGATAAATCACAGATTGATTGGCTGGTGCCGCATCAGGCTAATATTCGCATTATTGACAGTGTTGCCGAGCGCTTGGAAATTCCGGCACAAAAAGTGATTGTTGCTTTAGACCATCATGGCAATACATCGGCGGCTTCCATTCCGTTAGCGTTATCTGAAAATGTACAAAACGGCCGTCTGAAAAAAGGTGATGTGGTGGTTTTGACAGCCATGGGCGCCGGTTTTACTTGGGGCGGTGCAGTTATCCGTTTGTAATTTTTAATTGACAAAATTAAGGTTAAGGTGTAGCTTGAAGTTACATTTTAGTCATTTTGAATTTATTGTTTAACACTTAAAAATTTCCCGCGTATGGCAGATTTTTATTTGGCTATTGTCAGCGTCGTCATTTTGGCATTGCTGGCGTGTTGGTATGTTATTGCCGACAAAGTGAACAAACACTATCAGAAGTTGTTGGACGAGGCATCAAAAGAGGAGGCGGATGACGTCTTCAACGCCGATGCATATGTTGTGCCGCGTGATGGTTGCAAAAACAAAGCTCAGTTAAGCGTTTTTGAAAGAGAATCTCTGGCTCGTTTTAACCGAATGGATCTTTCCAATCCGCGTTACCGTCTGAAAAATCAGGACGACGAGTGGTTTGAACAGAACGTTGACAAGTTCAGCACCAGCAGAGCAATCATCGCCGTAATCAATCGCTCCGGTTATTTGGATGAAACGTTCTGGCGGCTTGTTACAAAACCGGAACAAAATATTCGTCTGCAGAAGATTCTGATAAGTGTATATGAGAGCAGCCTGTTAGATTGCTTTCATCAAGTGAGCTATCGGAGCATGTTGTTTCATTATCTGAAGTATTACGATTTGGTTGAGCCACTGAAAGAGATTGTATTTACCGATAACCGCTTTACAGCCGTTCGGAATATATACGAATCGTTGCGCTCATAAAGAAAAACTTTTATCAGACAAAGACATCGATGGGAATCATCGGTGTCTTTTTCGTTTTTAAAAGCGACTCGGCGGGCGATTCCGGGCATCAATACGGAATTTACGGACAGATTTACATAAAATTTGCCCGAGATAACCGAAAAATCACGGAAAAAAAGGCAAAAAAACTATGAATAACGCAAAAAAAAGACTTTCTTGGGATAAAACTGTACATTTTTCATTGACAGACGGCGAAAAACCTTTGAATATATGCTCAGTAAGGGTTTTCCTTATGCAAATAGAAAGAAAGGATTTTAATCATGAATAAAACTGAATTCGTTGATGCTGTTGCTAAAGCATCTGGTTTGACAAAGACTGATACAACTAAAGCTGTTGCCGCAGCTATTGAAGTTATTACCAAATCTTTGAAAAAAGGTACTCCGGTTCAAATTACCGGTTTTGGTACATTCGATGTTGTTAAACGTGCTGCTCGTACAGGTCATAATCCGGCTACTGGCAAGACAATTAAGATTGCTGCTTCCAAGGCTCCGAAGTTCAAAGCTGGTAAAGTTTTGAAGGATGCTGTAAAATAATCAGTAGTTTTTCTATTAGAAAATACCCTGCTTTTCAGCAGGGTATTTTTTTTGTGTTTTGTAATCAGATATAAGTCAGGGCATCCAAAGCGCCTTGCAGAATATATGCAGCGGCAGAGGCGTCCAACACTTTTTTGCGTTTGGCACGCGACAAATCTGCTTCTTTAATTAAAAAGTTTTCCATTGCGGCGGAGGACAGCCTTTCATCCCAAAATAAATAAGGTAACGGAATTTCGGCATATACTTTGGCGGCAAACTGCCGCACTTCAGCGGCAATGGCGCCTTCATGACCGTCCATTTGCAACGGCAGCCCGTAAACGATGCCGCCGATTTCTTTTTCTGCGATGATTCGTTTTAATTCGCCGATATCTTGAGCCCATGTCGAACGATATAAAATCTTTTGGGCGGTGGCAATGTTGCACAGCAAATCGGAAGCGGCAATTCCCAAGCGCTTGGCACCGTAATCGATGCCGAGCAATGCCTTATACGGCGCCAGTTGTTGTTTGAATGTTTTGATGTTCATTAATGTTTCCATAAGTGTAAAGTGGCGTATTTTATAACGAAAGTCAATTTATTTGTCTGCTTGTCTATAAACTTTTTTTTATTTTGACTATTGATGCATTAAATTGTATCTTGGTGCATATGTTAAATTTAGCTATTTGGGGTAAGAGTATGAAAATCAAGTATATTTTAGCTTCTTTGCTGCTTTTCTGGGCTTTTCCGGCTCATGCGGAATTGGAAATTGACGTCAGCGGTGCATCGCGTAACCCGATGCCGATTGCGATTCCGGAAATGATCGGCAATAATTCTAATATTTTCACGAAAATTGTCGGTAAAGATTACGGCGATAAAATTCATGATGTGATTACCGCGGATTTGGATCGCAGCGGTTTGTTCAAAATTATTCCGGAACGCAGCTATATCGAGCGTTTAAATACCATTGATCAGAAACCGAGTTTCGTTGATTGGCAGGCTATTAAATCGCAAGCTTTGTTACAAAGCCAGATTGTGGAATTGCAAGGCGATAAACTGCGTGTTGATTTCAGATTATGGGATGTGGTGGCGGAAAAGCAAATGCTCGGTAAATCTTTTACCTCGACCAAGGATAACTGGCGCCGGATTGCGCACGTTGTGGCTGATGCGGTTTATGAAAGATTAACCGGCGATAAGGGATACTTTAATACCCGCGTGGTATATGTTTCCGAAAGCGGTCCGACAACGCGTCGTATCAAACGTTTGGCCATTATGGATCAGGACGGCGAGAATCATAAGTTTTTGACCAACGGTCGTAATTTGGTGTTAACCCCGCGCTTTTCGCCGAATATGCAAAAAATCACTTATTTGGAATATGTCGGTCATAACCCGCGTGCGTATTTGATGGACTTGACCACCAATAATCGTCAGGTTTTGGGTAATTTCCCGGGTATGACTTTTGCGCCGGTATTTTCACCGGACAGCTCTAAAGTTTTGCTCAGCTATGCCAATAAGGGAACGACCAATATTTATGAAATGAATTTGCGCACCAAAAATATTAAGCAAATTACTTTCGGTAACGCCATTTCCACTTCGCCGAGTTATTCGCCGGATGGTGCCAAGATTGTGTTTAACTCCGACAGAGGCGGCAACCAGCAACTTTATGTGATGGATGCCAACGGTGAGAATGTGGAGCGTATCAGCTTCGGTAAGGGCCGTTATGCAACGCCGGTTTGGTCGCCGCGCGGTGATTATATTGCGTTTACCAAAATGGCCAACGGTGCTTTTTATATCGGCGTGATGGCGCCGGATGGCAGCGGCGAGCGCATTTTGGCTGACGGTTATTTGGTTGAAGGACCGACATGGTCACCGAATGGTCGTGTTTTGATGTATTTCAGACAAGACAGAGGCGGTCCGGTCAGATTATATACCATTGATATGACCGGTTACAACGAACGCCGCATTATTACACCGGCAGAAGCTTCGGATCCGGCTTGGTCGCCGTTGTTGCCGTTGTAGATGATGATTGAAAGTAAAAAAAAATCCTCCGCAAAACGGAGGATTTTTTTTATTGTCATGACATTCTAATTCAGAATCATATAAACAACCTGATCCGGTGTTGCGCGCAGAATGTTGAATTTAACACCGTTGATGTCGATGGTTTTGCGACCTTCCGGATAGGTAAAGCGCTGCATCGTTCCGTTTTCATAGTTGATGTATATGAACGACATATTGGTATCTTTAATACCTTCGTATTTAATTTCAAAATGTTTCTGATTCGGACTGTTGCTGACACCCGGCGCAGCCGGCGTCAGATGTAACCCCTTCGGCGAAATCACAACAATTTCACGAGAGAGAATAACATTTTTCTCATCAATATGTCAGAGCTTCGGTAAAACTTGTCCGGCACCGTCAATTAAAAATACGCGACCGTCCTGTTCCGGCTCAAAGAGCAAGAAATAAGAACCGTCAACAAAAATTTCACCGATTGGCGAAATGACTTTATCCGCATCAATATGCAATTCGGAATTGGCTTTGTAAATAACACCTTTGGAAGACGGCTTATAATTATAAGTGTTTTTATTTTCCGTTACCGTAAAGGTTTCCGAATCCACCATGCGCTGTCCGACACGCGCCGAAACTGCAGTATCACGAGCATACTCACGCAAATTAACCATTCTTTGCTGATCATAGCTGTCAGCCGGACGATTATATTTGGTATAAAAGTTGACCGGATAGGTGCGATAAGCATTGAAATTATTTTTCCAATAATTATTGTGTTCCGGCTCAATTAAAGTGTGTGCCGAAACCTTAAAGTCATCAATCGCGCGTTGGGCATCTCCCGACTTGGCAACGCAGGCGGTCAAAGCAATCGTTAATGGGATAAAAAATATTTTTTTCATGATAAACTCTTTTTAATGTTTGTACACTATTCTAAGTGTAATATAAAATACAGTTGGTAAAAAAAGTTATAACGAAAGATAAAAAATGAGTAATAATTCGGGAAGTTGTAAATTGGTCAAATTCCAGCCGTGCTCGGCCGTTTCTGAAGATTTGTCGGCTTTTGCCGAAGAATTTTTTGAGGTGGTTTCCGTGGATTATGATGACAGCGGTGCCGAACAACTGGTCGGTTATATGCGCCAGACAGAATCCGAAAGTGCCATGGTTGAAGCTGCGCGGCAATCCGGTATAGAGCTGCCGCCTTATGAAATTGAAACAGTCAGCAGTCAAGATTGGCTGACGGAAAATGTGATAAAATTCGCACCGGTTGAAGTGGCGGAGTTTTTGGTTTACGGCATTCATGAAAAAAATATCAATGTCGGGGATAAAATCGGCGTTTGTGTGTATGCCGCCACCGCTTTCGGTTCGGAACATCAAACCACTAAAGGCTGTTTGCAGGCACTCTCCGATATCAATAAGATGGCCGGTCAGCAACATAAAATTTTAGACGTCGGTACCGGTTCCGGAATTTTGGCGATTGCTGCAACCAAACTTTGGCCGACGGCCGAAGCCGTGGCAGTTGATATTGATGATGAATCAGTCATTGTGGCAGCCCAAAATGCCGAAGATAATCAGGTCAACGCCAGGATTAAAACGGCTTACAGCGACGGTTACAGCACCGATTTGGTGGTTCAAAATGCACCGTATGATGTAATTTTTGCCAATATCTTAGCGCGGCCGCTAATTGCCATGGCGGCGGATATGGCTCGTTGTTTGAGAAAAGACGGCTATGCGATTATCTCCGGATTTATTGATGATCAGGTCGATTGGGTTGTCGGTGAACATCAAAAACACGGTTTGCGGGTTGTGAAAATTTACGAAATGGAACAATGGCGTGCCGTTTTACTGAGAAAAGAGTAATATTATGAATATACAGGAAATCAGAACATTTTTAACAGAGCATCATTTGCAGGCGTATGTTGTAACACACGGAAATCGTTTTATCGGTCAGGATATTATCGACGGCGAGAACAAGCTGAAACAGCTGTGCGGTTTTTCCGGTTCTGCCGGCATTATGGCCGTCACCCCCGATAAAGTATATTTATTGGTTGACGGGCGCTATGAATTGCAGGCGCGTTTAGAAACCGATTCGCAAGTGGTTACGGTTGTTGATGCCATGCCGCGGTTTAAAAATATATGTGACGTGTTGAAAACAGACGGCATTGACCGAGTTGCTTACGATGCCTGGAATCATACGGTTGCCGAAATGGAATTTATCAAGCGGCGTTATCCCGAGATATCTTTCAGCGATGTCGGGGATTTGTTACATACGGATACGGCGCATGCCGTTAAAGTACAATCCCGTGATGTGGCGTTTGCCGGTGTTGACTGTAAGCAAAAAATAAATACGGTGGCAGAAATCATTCGCGAGAAGTCTTGTGATTATTATCTGCTGACGTCGGCCGACAGCGTTTCGTGGCTTTTAAATATATATGCGGCGGAATTGTCGTATTCGCCGGTGGTGCGTGCGTATGCGTTGATTGATGCCGCCGGAAAAGCAATTTTAATCGGCGACGGTTTGGAAGCATCGTCCTTTGAGGTTTGGTCTTGGCAACAATTTACAGACTTTTGGAAACAGCGTGCGGGGGTTAAGATTTTGTATGATGCCCATGCAACGCCGGAAAAAATCAAATTGCTTGCCAATAAAGAACTTACCGTTATCAAATGTCCGGATATGTGCCAGATGATGAAGGCCGAGAAAAATGCCGTTGAACTGAAGGGTATGATTGATTGCCATATCCGCGACGGGGTTGCTTTAACAAAATTACTGTATTGGTTGGAAAATAATTGGCGTGGCGCCACGGAATTGAGTGTGGTGCATCAATTGCATCAGTTGCGCGCCGAACAACATCATTTTTTCAGCGAAAGTTTTGCAACGATTGCCGGTGCCGGTGCTCACGGCGCCGTGGTGCATTATCAGCCGGATGAAAAATCCGATGTGCCGTTGGAAGCAAATAATTTGCTGTTGCTCGACAGCGGCGGACAGTATTTGGACGGTACGACGGATGTTACACGAACGATTGTTTTGGGAACGCCGAGCCGACAGATGATTGAAGATTTCACGCGTGTTTTGAAAGCGCATATCAGATTGTCGTCAGCATATTTTCCCATCAATACCGCGGGTATAAAATTAGATGTTTTGGCACGTGCCGAAATTTGGAAGAACGGGCTTGATTATAAACACGGCACCGGACACGGGGTGGCTTGTTTCGGCAATGTGCATGAAGGACCGATCAGTATTTCCGTCGGCGGCTCCGAATACGGCTTTAAGCCTAATATGGTTGTTTCGGTTGAACCGGGAATATATCGTGAGGGTCTGTACGGCATCAGAATAGAAAATCTGGTTTATACAAAGAGTGTTGAAAGTTTTGCGGACGGCGGACAGTTTTTGCAATTTTGCAACCTGACCAAAGTGCCTATTGATAAACGCCTGATTGATGCATATCTCTTGAATGAAGGTGAGCGGGCGTGGCTGAATGAATATCACCGAGATGTGTATGATTCTTTGGCACCTTATTTGAATGAGAATGAAAAAATATGGTTAAAAGATGCTTGCTCGCCTCTGTCATGAGAGGTTAGGGTATGCGTTTATTCAAAAATGCGGCAGTGTGCATGATGCTGTCTTTTACGACTGTCTGTACCGCATCGGCACAATATATGGATTTATCCGGTAACAATCCGGACATTCAAGAGTATGTTGAAGCAACGCCGGAAAATTGGAATCGTCCGATTATTTATGTTTTTTATAACGGCGAAGACGCGTGTTTTTCCTGTTCGCGCGCAATAGATATGATTTATCGGATTTATCAACAGTATTATGCCGGAAGTTGCAGCATTTTTGAAATTGATTACAGTCAGGATTATCAAATGCAAATCGATTATAATTTAAGTCAGCCGCTTTCGATTGTGGCGGTGCGCATTAATGACGGCATGAGCCGCGGCTATTACAAAATCGATAATCCGCAGAATTGGCTCGATGATCCGTTTTATATGGAAAGACAAATTACCACCGAAATCAATAATTTTTTGCACCTTTGAAATCTTATCTAATTATTTACCAATTCGGATTATACTCACAAAGATGGGTTTTTATTCTGAATGGAAATAATCGTCGATGAACCAGAAGATAAAATATATTTCTCGCATAAAAGATGAGTTTGATACGGTGATTTGCGGTGTCAACGGTGTTTTCTTATCGGGAAATGAAATCATGACTTCCGGTCTTGATGCGTTGATAAAACTGTATCAGAGCGGAAAAAATGTTTGTTTGGCATCAAATACCAGCCTGCGGGTGGCAGATTTATATTATTTGCTGAAGAAATATGATGTGCCGATGAATATTTTTCATGCCATGATTACGGCCGGTGAAATTGCACATTTTTATCTGAAAAACAGTTCCTCTGTCGGACATACATATTTTTGCCTGTCAGGTCTTGATTCCTGCGTTACCAAAGGATTGCCTTATACGGCAGTCAATAATTTGGTTATGGCTGATTTTGTGTTGGTGGAAACCAATGATGTCGGGTTTGTCGCCGAGCAATATTATCCGCAACTTGAACAGGCATTGCAACTCGGATTGCCGTTGTTATGTGTCGGCAATGATGTTTCGGTTATTTGCCATGGCGAACGTCGGATTAATGCCGGTGCCGTGGCAGAGCAGTATGCCATGATGGGCGGTAAAATTATTTCATTCGGAAAACCGGATGTACGCCTGGCCGCTTATTTAACGGAAGATATGCCGAGATTTTCAGCTTCTCGCTGTTTGGTTATCGGCGATTGTATGTCTACCGATATGCATATGGGTAATCATTTTGGCGCTAAGACCTTATTCTTAACCAACGGTGTGCATCAGCTGGAAAATGCGGCTGATGTTCATTTAAATGAATTGGCGGATCACTACGGATTAAGCGTCGATTACTATATGGAGAACTTGCAATGGTAAAGCAAAATTTAAGTCATACGATGTTTTTTGTTTTGGGTGTTCTGGCCATTTCAACGGTGCTGAAATATCGGTTATCGGAAACCATGTGGGAAAAGAATGTTCGCGAAATTACCCAGCGAAAAGCGGAATATCAGGTTTTTATTACTGAAACGGAAGTTAAGGATTTTATGCGTTTATGGCCGGAGTTTTATCGGCTCGGTATCAAACGCGGTTTATCGGTTTCTTCCCGGATAGAAAATCCGGATGAAATGATGAATTGGCGCGACCGAATATGGTTCGTTTATCATCATTTGGATCCGGTTCGATTTTTTTATGTTCAGCAACGCATTGATTATCTGCTTAATGCTTTGGATGTCAGAAGAAATGCCAAAGCTTTGATTGAGCAGTTGAAAAGACATGAAGTCGCATCGCCGAGCAATGTTGTTAAAGAAATGATAGATTATCAACAACGGCGTTATGATGCCGAAGAAATCAGCGAGAACGAACAGCCGTTATTGGAAACTTATGAAGATGATTTGCGTGCTTTAAGAGCCGAATATCCTTTCGGTAAAACATCGTCTGAAGCATCGTCCGAATCATAGAATGATATGTATATTTTAAGTGGAATTTTTATTTAATTATTAAGAAAATTATAACTTTGAAGCTTTAATCTTTGTAATAATTGAATGAAATGGAAATGGAGAATGAAAACAAAAGAGGTTTTAGATGTTGTCGTTAATGCCGATAATATCGAGGTAATGAACAGTTTGGAAGAGAATTCCGTCGATGTGATTTTTGCCGATCCGCCGTATAATATGCAGCTCGGTGACAGTTTGTTGCGTCCGGATAACACCATTGTGAACGGCGTAACGGAAGATTGGGACAGTTTCGAAAGTATGGCCGCTTACGACGAATATACCAAAAAATGGCTGACAGCGGCTAAACGCGTTTTAAAAGATGACGGTTCGATTTGGGTTATCGGTTCATATCACAATATTTTTCGTGTCGGGTATATCTTGCAAAATTTGGGCTTTTGGATTTTAAATGATGTGGTTTGGAATAAAACCAATCCGATGCCTAATTTTAAAGGAACACGTTTTACCAATGCTCACGAAACCATGATTTGGGCGGTTAAAAATCCAAAGGCAAAATATACGTTTAATTATGAAGCCATGAAGGCTTTGAATGACGATACGCAAATGCGCAGTATTTGGGAAATACCGATTTGTACCGGTAAGGAACGTCTGAAAAATGACAGCGGCGAAAAACTGCATCCGACACAAAAGCCGGAAGCGCTTTTATATCGCGTGTTGTTGGCTTCAAGCAAACCGGGAGATATTGTTTTGGATCCGTTTTTCGGAACCGGAACAACCGGCGCCGTGGCGAAAAAAATGGGACGTCATTTTATCGGAATCGAACGTGATGCCGAATATGTTCGCGGGGCCACGGAACGTTTGAATGCCGTGCAGCCGTTTACGGCCGATGCCCTTGAATATACAACCAAGAAAAAATTGCAACGTATTCCGTTCGGCTCAATTATCGAGCACGGTATGTTGCATCCGGGCGATATGCTGTTTGATGCCGCCGGTAAAAATTGTGCGATTGTTCGTGCCGACGGTTCGGTCAAAAGTGATAAAGCCGAAGGTTCAATTCATCAGGTCGGTGCGGCGGCACAAAATGCGGCAGCCTGCAACGGCTGGGAATATTGGCATTATAAAGATGCAAAAAAAGGCTTGGTGTGCATTGACGAGTTGCGCCAAGTTATTCGCGCAGAAGTTTTCGGAGCTGAATAAAATTGAAAGACAAACGGCAGACATATGGTTCGAAAGCTATGAAAAAAACGGATAATGCCAAAGACATTACCTGTCAGAGTAACGGCTATTACGCTGCCATTGATTTGGGAACCAATTCCTGCCGTTTGGTTATTGCCGAGCCGACACCGAGCTCATTTCATGTGGTGGAAACTTTTTCGCGAGTAACGCGGTTGGGTGAGGGTATTATCAACGGCAATATGCTGTCAAAGCCGGCCATTCGCCGGACGGTTTCCGCATTAAAAGTTTGTCGGGCAATTCTGGATGAATATACGCCGATGGTGCGGATGCGCTTTGTGGCAACCGCCGCTTGCCGTCGTGCCTTAAATTGTCGTGAATTTGAAAATACGGTGCAAAAAGAAACCAATTTACCGATTGA
>JAGCYN010000024.1 GCA_017960745.1 Alphaproteobacteria bacterium
CAACGCGATCAGCGTTCGTGTCAGCATAATGCCGTGCGAAGAAATTGCAATATTTTGATACGGCGAATGTTCGGCATAATCATTTAGGCCGTCAAACACGCGCGTTCGCACTTCTCTTTTGCTTTCGCCGCCCTCAAAACGTAAATCATCGTATTTTTTATCGGAACTGCGCCACTGCTGATATTTCTCACCGAATTTTTCGGAAATTACAGTGTGGTGTAAACCTTCAATTTCGCCGACATTCACTTCAATAAAACGGTCATCGTTAATAATCGGAACCAGCAAAGCCAGATTGGCTAAGTCTGCGGTTTGTTTGGCTCTGACCAAAGGGGAACAAATAATAATCTCAATTTTTTTATCTTTCAAACGTTCACCGATTTCCCGAGCCTGCTGTTGTCCGTTATCGGTCAAAACGGAATCATTGGTTTGCCCTTGTGTCCGACCGGCCAAATTATATGAACTCTGACCATGACGGAATATATAAAACATTTTTTTCATAAATCACCCGATAAACTGTTGATGCGCTTACCATAACATAAATTTGCCTTTTTTGCAAGCATTATTAGACAGAAAACAAGTAAAAATATTCAGCGTATTTGTTGGCCGAAAAGCACTGTAAATTGTTTGTTTTGCTTTTTGAAAATAAATTTTATTTACATTTTTATGTTTTTGTATTAGACTAAAAAAAATTTTCATTATTTAACAATTTTTGCGTATGAAAAACTTTGTATTTTTATGTTTGGCAATGGTCGCTCTGAGCTTCCTTGCCTGTGAACGTGATCCTTATTGGGACGATGAGCCCTGGCACCATGAACGTTACGACAATGACCGCAACAACAATCACAACGGTCATAACGGTAACAACAACGGCAATAACAATGGCAACAATAACGGGGATAACAACGGTAACAACAACGGTAACGGTAACGGCAACACCGATAACGGTGACAACAGCGATAACACCGATGTTGGAAATTACACCATTACCAAGTTATATGCCATTGTGATGCGGCGCGCTATTGCCTACCCGTTCAAAGCCTATGTTTTGCAGATTGATAATGGCGAGTATTTTTACATGCTTCGTTATCGTTTTAATCAGGATCTGTATGTCGGCGATAAAATTTCATTCTCGGTCTATTCATACTGTCCGAATGAAATTGCGGTTATCAACGGTTGCACTCTGGGCGAAGGCGATGCAGCGGAAGAAAGTTCCTCTGCCGGTGCCGGTGAATATCTTGTTGCCAGCGACCCGATTGAAGCCACGGTTGCCGAAATGTTCTCGATGAAAGTTTGCTATGCCGTTTCGTTCTGGCCGATTGACTCGTGGTTCATCGTCACCACTGACGGCAATCTGGTTTACGTTAAGAAAAGCAAGCTCAATGTATCTCTGAAACCGGGAGACAGGTTTGTGTATAACACTTACACGCTCTATCCGAATGAAATTCTTGCATTGAAAAAACTTTAATCCGATGCCCTGTGATTCGTCACGGGGCATCACTGCTTTTTACTCTTTGAGTTTGGCAACTTCGGCACGCGCTAAAGCATCGCAACGCTCGTTTTCCGGATGGCCGTTGTGTCCTTTTACCCACACCCAACGAATTTCATGCAAGTTACATAATTCATCAAGTTGTTGCCACAAATCGATATTTTTAACATCAGACTTTTTGTTGGCGGTGCGCCAACCGTTTTGCTTCCAATTTTCCATCCATTCGGTGATGCCGCTCATGACATATTTGCTGTCGGTATAAAGCGAAATATTGCAAGGCTTTTTCAATGCTTTCAAAGCTTCTATAACGGCCGTCAATTCCATGCGGTTATTGGTGGTATCAAGTTCACCGCCGCTGAGTTCTTTTTCCACATCTTTATAGCGCAAAATAGCGCCCCAACCGCCAATACCCGGATTGCCCGAGCAAGCGCCGTCGGTAAAAATTTCAACTCTGGTTGTCATCATACTTCCTTCATATATTCCGCAAAAAATTCATTCAGCAACAAGGTGGTATCATCCGAGCGCAAAGCCTTGGCCACAAACGAACGCAGGCTATTCTTGTTGGCATAAATTCTGAACGACTTCGGCATGGTACCGTCAGCACCGACCACGCCGTTTAATAACAAATCTTCCTCAATAGATTCCGGAAACCACAGCTCAATTTTGGTAAATTTCAACTTTCCGCGCGGCGGCAAGCGCAATTCCGGTTTGGTGATCAAATTTAAGTGGCCGTCCATCCCCATATAATTTGCCATCATATTGTTCTCAATAAAACGCACCCGACAAGAATCGCCGCCGGTGCTTTCCGCCGTGGCGGTTAAAAACAACTCATGCGCAATAACGTTGCTGTCATTTTCACAAAAAACATCAAACGAAATTTTCAGATATTTTTGCGGCGCTGTATCCGCTGCCTTCGGATACAAAATATCCACATCACTGTCTTCAATAATTTCCAACGCTTTATTTTCCAACGTAAATGCAATATTGGCCTGCGGACGGCGACCGAACATTCCGGCAATCACAGCATACGGCGCCGGCACATTGTTGGAGCCGGAGCGAATGTATATGTGGTTGCCGATGGTGGTCATCAGCGGGGCAATTTCCGACTTCGGAATGTATGTGGCCAGATAACCGTCGCCATTCTCATCGGCACAGATAATATGGTTCCGCACTTTATTATGGCTCGGAATGGTGCAACCGGAAATAGCGTTTTCCACCCAACTCATAAACCGATGCACGTTGTTGACTTTAACTTTGGCCTTTGCCACATCGCCAACGTTAATGTCACGCGAGCACTCAACGCCCCATACCACCACGCCGCCTTCGGAATTGCCGAAACCTGAAATACATTTGGCTAAATTCCGACGGTCATCGCTGCTGAGCGACCAACCGTGTTTGCCGGTCGAATTTGCCTGCTTAAAATCAATAAACATTTCCTCGGTTTGACGGTCGCGGATAAATTCGTCAAGGGCATCCTCACCAAAATAAATCAGCTTTTCAAATATATCTTCTGCTCTGGACATCTCGTATCTCCTTTATATGTGAAACTGCCGAATAACATCATCGTATGACGGACAATTAACGTTTTTCCCCAGCATCGTATAAGTCAGCGATCCGGAAAAAATTTGGTGCGCAACACGCTGAATGTCTGCGCCGCTGACGCCGTTGATTTTGGCCACAACTTCCGCCGGTGTCAGAATACGATTGTAGGTTAATGTCTGACGGGCAATCATTTCTGCGGTGGCAAAAGTACTTTCCAACGCCGATAAAATACTCGCCTTAAATTGCGCTTTGGTTCGTTTCAACTCAATTTCGCTGACCGGCTCAAATGCAATTTTACGCAATTCTTGAGCCACCAACGGCAAATATTCATTCACCGCCTCGGGTGCCAAACCGGCATAAATACCGAATAAACCGGTTTTCGTGTATGAATCGGAAAAGCTGTATATGCTGTAAACCAAACCGCGTTTTTCCCTGATTTCCTGATACAAACGCGCTGACATTCCGCCACCCAAAATTGACGATAAAATCGCCGTCGGATAATAATCCGGACTGTAATAATCTATCCCCGGAAAGCCCAAAACAAGCTGTGTTTGTTCAATATTGCGCCGTTTGATGCAGCTGCCGCCGGTATATTGCTGTTTGGATTTTTTGAACGCGGCTTTGGCTTGCAAGTTTGCCATTCGCGCCGCCACCATTTTGACCACTTGCGCGTGTTTGATGTTGCCGACAGCCGCAAAAACCATATTTTGTGCGGCATAATTGCTCTGCATATATTGATGCAGATGAACCGGCGTATAAGTTTTGACCTTTTTTTCGGTGCCGAGAATACTCATGCCCAAGGCCTGACGGGCAAACCCCGCCGCCTGAAAATAATCAAACACAATATCACTCGGATCATCTTTGGTTTGGCGAATTTCCTGAATGATAACCTCTCGTTCTTTTTGCATTTCATCTTCCGGAAATTGCGGCGACATCACAAACTCGGCGAGCACATCAACACCCAGCTCAACATCTTCTTTGAGCATTTTAACGTAAAAAACCGTCATTTCGCGCGAAGTATAAGCGTTAATTTGTCCGCCGACATTTTCGATATCTTCGGAAATTTGCTGCGCATTGCGCTTGGCTGTTCCCTTGAAAACCATGTGTTCAATAAAATGTGAAACCCCATTGTTGCGCGCATTTTCACAAGCACTTCCGGTATTTACCCAAATACCGAGCGTTGCCGTTTCCGTCTGCGGGCGTTCCACCGTCATAATCCGCAAACCGTTTTCCAGAACTGTTGTCTTAACGTCCATAAAATTTAAGGCCTTACATTCAAAAATAAAATTGACAGTATTATATTGACAGATATAGGATAAATCAACACAAATATTTTTCAAAAGGAGTAGTTATGGAAAAAAAGCCTCATTTTGCCGTTGTGCTCTCCGGTTGCGGTCGTGCGGACGGTTCGGAAATTCATGAAGCCGTGTGTGCCATGTTGTGCATTGAAAATATGGGCTGCACATATCAATGTTTTGCACCGGATATCGAGCAAACCCGTGTTGTGAACCATTTGAATAATCAAATGATGCCGCAAAAACGCAATGTTTTACAGGAATCGGCGCGAATTGCCCGCGGCAATATTCTGGATTTGACGGAATTTCGCACCAAAGATTTTGATGCCATTTTGTTTCCGGGCGGTTTGGGCGCCGTAACCAATTGGTGTGATTTTGCCGACAAAGGCGTCGATTGCAACGTCAATACCTGTATTCAGAAAGTTATTCGCCAATGCTATGATGATAAGCTGGTTATCGGGGCCATGTGTATTGCCCCGGTGTTGTTGGCCTTGGTTTTGGGCGATAAGCACATTCACTTTACTTTAGGTGCCGGCGGGGCGATGGCTCAAAAACTGGAAATTCTCGGCGCCGTTCATGAGGAAGTCGGGGTAACCGATGTTTGCATCGATAAAGAAAATCGAATTTGCACCACACCGGCCTATATGCTGGCAACCAACATGATTGACGTCTGTCAGGGCGCGCAGAATTTAATCGGCGCCATGTGTCAGCTGATTAAGCATTCCTGACGCCGAACTTGTCCCTTTAAAAAAAATCCCTCGTTGACGGGATTTTTTTTATGTCGCAAAACATCTGAAACCGTTAAAAAAAGCTTGCATTGACATTTTTTTGTTTTATGCTGAAGGCAAACAGATAATCATATAAGGAATAACAAATGAAAACCAGAACAAGATTTGCCCCGAGCCCGACCGGCTATATGCATATCGGCAACTTAAGAACCGCTTTGTACGAATATTTAATTGCGCGCGCCGCCGGCGGCGACTTTATTTTAAGAATTGAAGACACCGACCAGAAAAGATATGTGGAAGGCGCAACCGATATTATCTATAAAACTTTAAAACGCGTCGGCATGAACTGGGATGAGGGACCGGATATCGGCGGTAATTACGGACCTTACATTCAGTCCGAACGCAAGCCGATTTATGCCGAATATGCCCATAAATTGGTTGATCTCGGCGGTGCTCATTATTGTTTCTGCGCTCATAAAGAAGAAGACGAAGATGAAGAAAACAACGCAACGCACGCAAAATTAAAAGATCCGTGCAAAAATATTCCGATCGAAGAAGCGCGCCGAAGAATTGCCGCCGGCGAACCGTTTGTGGTACGCCAAAACATCAACAAGAAAGGCACCTCGCTGTTTCATGACGAAGTTTACGGCGATATCGAAATTGATTATGATGAACTTGACGAAGGCGTTTTGCTCAAAAGCGACGGTCTGCCGACCTATAACTTTGCCAATGTGATTGATGACCATTTAATGGAAATTACACACGTTGTTCGCGGCAACGAATATATCTCTTCAACGCCGAAATATAACTTGATTTATGAAGCTTTCGGTTGGACCCCGCCGACTTATGTTCATGTACCGCAGGTCATGAAAGATGCACAGCATAAGCTCAGCAAGCGCAACGGCGATGCTTCGTTCCAAGATTTGGTTGCCAAAGGCTATCTGCCGGAAGCCGTTCTCAATTACATCGCGTTGTTAGGTTGGAATCCGGGCGACGAAAGAGAAATCTTTTCTCTTCAAGAACTTGAAAAGATTTTTTCAACTAAAAGATTAAATAAATCACCGGCTATTTTTGATATAACCAAGCTCACTTGGATGAACGGTTGCTATATCCGTAACTTATCACCGGAAGCCTTCCATCAGTTGGCCTTGCCGTTTTATGACGATTTACCGTCAACCTTGGATTTTAAAGCGTTGAGCGCCGCCATGCAGCCGCGCATCGAAGTTTTGAATCAAATTACAACGGAAACCGCCTTTTTGAAAAAAGTGCCGGAATACGACCTGAGTTTGTATGAAAACAAAAAAATGAAAACCGATGCCGACATTGCTCGTACGGCTTTGCAACTGGTTTTGCCGGTATTAAAAAACGTAAAATATTGGAATAATGATGATTTGTTTACGATTTTGAAAGAAAATGCTGTTATAAATAACATGAAAAACGGTCAGATTTTGTACCCGATGCGTATTGCTCTTTCCGGTTTGGAAACGACACCGGGCGGTGCTACGGAATTAGCTGTTATTCTCGGAAAGGACGAAACCGTTCACCGCATTGAAGATGCGTTGATCAAACTAAACGGAGGCTAACCATGGAAATGTGGCAAACCAGACAACGAGATAGCCGTTATCGTCTTGCAAGGCGGCGTTTATACAGAATTGCAAACAATTACGGGTTATGGCTTTGTGTTATTCTTGTGATTTTACTTTATGTTTATCAAGTTTATCCGAAGCGCTGGATTTATCCGATGTTGTATGGTAAGCCGTTTACTCGTCAGCTCACGGTTTCTCATTCCGACCGCTATAAAGATGTGGTGGCCCCCGAATTTGAGTATAAGCGCGGTGGGTATACTTATTCTTTGTTGCCACGTACAAAATACGCCGTAACGGCAAGAGTTGCCTTCGTTGACAATCATAACACCATCTTTAATAAGTTTTTTCGCGAGCGTTCACAAGTGCGCTATAACAATCTGGCACCACAAGATTTTCTGTTGTTGAACGGCGACATGGCCAGATCGGAAATATTCAAAAAATTCAAATTTAAACACAAAAAACGGACGACGCAGGTGTTGTGCAAATCCGCCAAATATAAAAAGTCTTTCATGTCTGCTTACATGGATGAAGAAAAGGCTAAGAAGGATAATAAAAAATATAATGATTGCCGCCAATACATCAAAGAAGAAGAATACGGCAATTATCAAACTATTCCGGCAACCGAACATGTTAATAAGGCACTCAGTATGATTGTGAAGGGCGATATCGTATACTTGGAAGGCTATTTGGTTGATGTACCGGCGATGCAGTTACAAACCGAAACACGTAAAAATCAAGTCAATGAAAACTATAAGGCAAACGCTCTGAATCCGGGAATAAGCTTTATTTTATATACAACACGGGTTATCGTTAACAACTATATTTATGAATGAAAGGATGCAAAATATGAAATTATTTAATCTGACACTCCTCGCCTTTTTGACAGCGACAACCGCTCACGCTTCGTCTGTCGGCGGCTTAAACTCGCTCAGCAGTGAATTTTCCGCGGTTGACCAGAACGGTGACGGTTCCATTTCCAAAGCTGAGTTGTCCAATATGGTCGGCGGTACCTTAGATATTCAGAATCGTCAAGTGATGACAAACTTGGATGTCAACGGTGATGGGGTTATTTCCAAAGACGAATATCTGGGGTTCTACCAGGGTTTGGGCAATTCCGATGAGGTTGCAGACGGTCTGGAAATGAAATTTTCGCAAATTGATATTGATAAAGACGGCCGTATTTCCGAAGAAGAAATGATGGCTTTCCGTCGCGGCAATTTGAGCAATGACGTTGATGATTTATATTCAATCTTAGATGCCAATGATGATAATCTCGTTTCGCGTCAGGAATTTGATGCATTCTTTAATCAGATGAAACAGCTGATGAACTTGTAATTTTTTCTAAATTTTGCCAAAAAACACTTTTTTGAAGAAAAAAGTGTTTTTTTGTTGCTTTTTTGTACAAAATATGTTAACTTACCTTTCAGTGTTAGATATTTTGTATTTATTAACTTAATAACTTCTTTCTATGAAATTAAAGAGTTTGTTCTCGAAAGTCAGCGACTTTCTGAGTAGTGATGGAAATTGGGGTAAAGGTGCCATCAAGGGTACATACAATATCCCTTACAATCTGCAGTGGCTTATCAAAGTACTGGTTGTGCTTTTGCTTCTTGTCGTTCTGCCTTTTGTCCTGATTTTCTGGCTCTGTGGTAAACTGTTGGATGCCCTGATTTGGGTGGCTCCGTTTATCGGAAAGGCTTGGAACTGGTTGTGGCGGAAAATTCGTGCCTTCTTTAAGTGGCTGGGTCTTTTGTTGCTGGCATTTCTGCTGTGGTTATGGTCATTCTTTGCCCGCAAACCGCAAGAAAAGAAGCCTCGAGAAAACCAAAAATCATCAAAATGGTGGTTGTGGCTGCTGTTATTGCTGTTGTTGCTGCTCCTTGGTCTCGGACTGTTCCGGATGTGCGGTTCCTGCTCTTCGGATAATGGTCAGAATCAAGCTTTGTCCGCACCGATAGCTTTATACGACACTTCCTTCGACCGCGTGGTGGTCGCCAGAGCTTACTTAGACGGTGTTCAGCCTGCCGTGACCAATGATCGTATTCTGGTCGGTCTGAAGTATGTCAACGGTGAACCTCTGGAGCCCCTCAAGGACGTCAATTTCGGTGATCAGGCATACAATCAGGCTATTGTGCAAATCGCCGATGACTGGAAGCCCGTGGTGGTTGAAAGTTTGAAGCCGGACTTGCAGCTTGATGAACAGCAGATGGTAACCATTACCCTCGCCGCCATGCGTATGGGCCCGAACGGTTTCCCGCGCTCGACTTTCTGCCAAAAAGTTAACGAAGGCAAGTTTGACGAGGCAACACGCTGGCTGTGTCTGCAAAAAGCCGACGGTTCTCGACGTCCGATGGGATACGAAGCACAGCGCTACTTCTACGTGCTGAAGCTGTTGTGGACCAAGCAAATCAGCGTTGCCGAGATGCTTGACCTGCCGATGTTCAGCTATAAGACGCTCTCAGATGCCGATCTTGCATCGGATGTTCTGACCGGTGAAGCCCGACAGAAGTTGCACCGAGGTAACTATTTGACGCCGCGCCAAGCTTTGGGTTTGTAGAACTCTCATTTCTTTTACCCCCGTTGCCTTAACCGGCTTCGGGGGATTCTTTTATGTCAGATTATTTCATCTCATCTTTAATTTGAGATAAAACTTTTTTCATTAAAGTCGAAAGTGCCGGCAAATTGTTCAGAGCCGCAAAATAGCCGTCAGCCGGTGCCTGCTCGGTTTTCAAAACATAAATTTCAAGCGTCATATCAATATGGGTAAAAATGTGATGCACCTTTAATCGACTGTCTGTGGCAGCGGCAAACAACGCTCCGCTTTCACACCACGGAAATTCATATAAGCCGGAAAGCAAGCCTTTTTCGGTTCGTTTGCGCACAAAAACCTGCCCTTGCGCATTATATAACACATAAACTTTGCCCTTAATTTTTCGTTTGGACTGCCGCGTTTTGGCGGGAATTTGTTCCACATCATCACTGAGAGCGGATAAACAATATTTTTGCCACGGACAAACATCGCAGCGCGGTTTTTTCGGGGTGCAAACCGTTGCCCCCAAATCCATAATGGCTGAAGCATAATCGGCGGCATTTTCTTTTGAAGTTAACGCCTCGGCTTTTTGCATAATAATGCTTTGCAGCTGTTCCAACGGCTCGAGAAGACGATACATCCGGCACATAATCCGTATCACATTGCCATCGACCACTGTCTGCGGCTGATTATATGCCAATGCCAAAAAACTGGCCGCCGTATATTTTCCGACACCTTTTAATTTCAAAACTTCTGGCGGTGTCTGCGGAAAACAGCCGGCTGACGCAAACGCTATTTGTTGCGCCGAAGCATGCAGCGAACGGGCGCGCGAATAATATCCCAAGCCCTGCCAACAGCGATAAACTTCATCTTCGGAAGCGGCGGCTAAACTTTGAATATTGGGAAATCGAGCAATAAAACGGGGGAAATAATTGAGAACCGTGGCAACCGTTGTCTGCTGTAACATCATTTCCGACACCAGCACAATATAAGGATTCGGATGCGCGCCGCCCTTATGACGCCACGGCAAATCGCGGCCGTTAAGCCGGTACCATTGCAACAACAATTCTGTCAGATTTTCATTTTTCATAACCGGAACGATAAAACAAAAAGCCTAAAATGTCTAATTGATTTTAAAAACGAATATCCGCCGCTGTATTGCTTAACATAAGCATACATGCGACGGATACTCATTTCATTAGTCCGCAACATATTTGGCACGCCACTGTTCATACCGCGGACGATAGTTGTCATCAAGATGGGCGTTGTCCAGCTTCTTGACGCAGTAGTCTCTGACTTCGGCACTCATGGTTGAGTAGTAAGACATCAGGCACATGGCTAAACCGTTCATGTAATATTTGGTTTCAGCGATGTACTTGCAGCCTTCCAAACTTGAACTCAAGGTCTTCCATGCTTCCTTCTTATACAGAAACGCATACTCACCCTGTGAGAGCAAAAAGCGTTCCACTTCAAAAACCTTATTTTTCTCCTCGAGAGAAGAACCCATATTAAGAGAATTTCGAAGTGCCATATAAGCATCTTTAACCACCGATATACCTTGCTGCTGTGCAATCGTCTCCCACGGATTTTCTTCCTGCTTCTGCAAGGAAGAGTGCAACCAGCCGGCAGCATCACATTCTTCAACGCTGAAAAATATTTCCGCGATGCGATAAAGACCGAAGCTGACAACCACGTTCTTCCATTCTGCCTCATAATATAATTCCAGCCAATGCTGCATTTCCTCGACGGGATAGTTGTTATGGGAGGCTGTGTGCAGAATATCGTTCAGATAATCCTCATAACCGAGAGCAACCAAAGCATTCAATACTTCAGGATAAATTCTCCAGCCCTGCTTGAAAAGATTAACCAGATCGCCGCATCTGCCCTGAAGCAACAAGCCCAACTCCACCTGCTTTTCCATCACCGGTGTGTTCAAAGCAAATATTTTTTCCTTACTCATAATATATGAAACCGCTGCCTTTTCAGCGGGTTTTAAATGATAAATGTATGTATATAATAGGTATTTTCTCTTATTTTAGACAAATTTTGGCAAAAGTCAATATTTTTTTACTTTTAAAAGCAATATCCTCGAAAAACCTTAAGTTTTCCGAGGATATTCAATCAATCTCCGATCAATATTGATTGATAGCATACAAGGCAGCTCTGCGTGCGTGAATTGTCGTTGTATCAAAAACAGGCACTTTGGTGTCTTGTTGGCTAATCAGCATACCGATTTCCGTACAGCCCAAAATAACGCCTTGCGCGCCTTTAGCCTGTAAATTATCAATAATTTCGAGAAAACGAAGCTTCGATTCCGGGGCAATTATCCCGCGACACAATTCATCATAAATCACATAATTTACAAAATCCATCTCGTCTTCATTCGGTGTGATGACATACACCCCGTTCTGCGACAGTTTGGCTTTGTAAAAATTTTGTGTCATGGTATATTTGGTTCCCAATAAGCCGGCGTAAAAAACTCCTTTGACACGCAATTCCAATGCAGTTGCTTCTGCAATATGAATAATGGGTATCTTCAGACAACGCTGAATATGCGGCACGATTTTATGCATGGTGTTGGTACAAATGACAATAAAATCAGCACCGGCTTTCTCCAGATTAACGGCAGCTTTACCCAAGACATCAGCACTTTTATTCCACGCGCCGTCAGCTTGGTATTGTTCGATTTCCTCAAAATCCACGCTGTAGAGTAAGACCTTGGCAGAGTGCAATCCGCCGAGACGTTCTCTGATGGTCTCATTAAGAATGCGATAATAGGCTTCGGTAGATTCCCAACTCATACCGCCTATCAGACCGATGGTTTTCATAACTTTGTTCATATGCGTCGA
>JAGCYN010000025.1 GCA_017960745.1 Alphaproteobacteria bacterium
CATGGCTTTATTAAATGCATTTTGCTTTTTTACTTCAGGCATTATCCATCTCCTAATAAATCGGTCTTTGATCTAACAGACCGCACCAGCGTTCGACTTCATCCAAATCAATATATCCTTTAAGCATTCGCTCGATAGCGGCTTCGCGTAAAGGTCGGCCGTCAAGTTCACTGACCCAATAATCGATGGCGTTTTTAATATCACCATCAACCAGATAGTTCAAGAATCTTGAATCCGGAATAATAATTTCAGGCACGGACATGCGTCCGATAACGCCTTTCTGCTTGCAATATCTGCATCCCGGTCCGCGCAAATAAGTATTTTCAATACCGTAATCGCCCAGCGCCGTTTTTAAGCGCTCAAACGACGGATCGTTCATTCTTTCTTTAACCGAAACCCGGCAATAAGGACAAATTTTACGGAACAAACGTTGAGAAATCAGTCCCTTCATAATTTCCGGATCGTTTAACATGTATGGCTGTACGCCCATATCGCGCAGACGGGTGATGATTGCCGGTGCTGAGTTGGCGTGCAAAGTTGACCACACACTGTGGCCGGACAAGGCGCCTTTAAACACCAAGCTGGCCGCCGAAAGTGAACGAATTTCACCGACCATCATCACATCAGGGTCGGAACGGAGAGCGGCGGACAGGGCTTTATTGAATTCTTCATCTTTTTCTTCTTCCGAGGACGCATTGGTCACCGGCATCTGTCGGGCGCCCGGAATCGGGTATTCAGGCGGATCTTCCACGGTAATCACGTTGATTTCGCCGTTGTGCTCTTGAATGAGCTTAATCATGTTTCTTTGCAACGTTGTCGATTTTCCGGAACCTGTCGGACCGGCAATAATGTTCAAACCAACGGCATTAGCGCGCAGGCGGTAAAACAGGTTAATCTCTCTGTCACCCAAGCCGAGCGAGCGCAAATCGCTGTTACCGTTCGGGTTATCATCGGCGTACAACAGACGCATAACCAAATATTGCGAACCGAAGGCGACCGGATTGAATTGTAAACGAATAGCCAACACATTATGCGGCAGTTTTAATTTACCATCGGTGCCGCGAAGCGGGGTGGAACCCAGTTTTTGAGCGCCCTGGAACTCGTTTTGGGCATAGTTGGCGTCTGAAATGTCAGCTGATGCAAAGGCGGCACGCACGAATGATTCGCCCCATTCCGGCGAATATTCCAACTCGCGTTCCATCATGCCGTTAACACGAAACAGCACCAGTGTCGAATCGGCCACAATAACGTGCACATCGGACACCTTTTTGGCGGCAGCACGGCTGACCACGCTCAAAAAGTCAATCTGCATCTGATAGTCGGCAGATTCTTCAACGGAAATGTCGACACGACCGGTACCGCGGTCGGCATAAGCATAAATGGATGATATTTCTTGGGCGGAAACATATTGCGGCTCGTGCATTAAAATTTTGCGCCGCTTGGTAATGGCCGTAAAGTTTAAAACCTTACCGTCAAAGCGGTGTGAAGCATCAACAAGATAGGTGCCGTCTGAAAAAAGCGCCAACATACGGCGTGTTTCGTTATCAACGCTTAAATCACCGTCTTCGGTGGTTAACAGCTTGTTTCCGTTGGAAAATAAATATTGCAGGATGTTGGTTGGCGCAACATTCTCTTTTATTTCCGTTTTTTTTGTCGGTGCTGCTTCAGGTTTTTGAACGGCAAGGGCAGCTGAAGTATCAACCGGTTTTGCCGTTGCCGGTGCAGAAGAGGCTGCAGCAACACCGGCCGTTGCGGGCTGGTTTTGTTGCTGCGGGGAAATTACATTCTGAGTATTTGCACTATTCTCTTCTGCCATCGACTAAACTTTATTTCATAAACATTCCCGAAGAAGCAGAAATACTGCCTCGTTTGACGGTAGAACTGCTGGTCTTTGGTTCCTTAGCTTTTGCCGTCGGTTGCGGCGCGGTACGATTGTTATCGTTCGATGTTTTCTCATCCTTCTTCAGCGTTGCACCTTGGCCCAAAACATTACGGACTTCCGATTTAATACTGTTCTTTTCGGTTTCTTCAGGCATTTTATCCGAATCATTGAAAGAAACAGTCGGTTCAAATTCCATCACCGAACCGCCGGTATAAAGATAACTCTTAATACCCTTATTATCGAAAGCGATATAGTTATCCGTAATAGCGGTAACGACTTCGCCGCCCTTTAACATGGAACCTTTGTGAACAATAAAGGTCGTGCCTTCGCTGTTAACGATTTTAGCGACAACATTGTTGCCCTTACCGGTAATATCCATAATGGCATATTCTTTAGACATATCAATCGCGTTCTCATCAATACCGCTCAAACCGGTTTGCGGCATTGAGGCAAACGGATTATCACTGCCGCCTTCTTTAAGCTTCTTATATCTGTCTTCGTTTTCAATAACAGATTTACGCAATTGCGTGATTTGAGCATTCAAAGAGGTGACGATACGTTCATGGTTGTAAGCGGCACCTTCGGCTCTCTTCTTAACGGAAGCAATTTCGCGGCGAACAGTATTGGATTTTTTCTCGAAATCCTTAATCAGTTCGATTCTTTCTTTTTCCAGTTCGCTGATACGATTGATTAAAACGGCGTTTTCATCAACCCATTTCTGGTTAACAAGCAACATCTCATTCATATATTCGTTCAGAACACGTGCCTGTCTGACCTTTTCCAACTCGATTTCACGTTGTCTTAATTTTTCCTGTTCGGCAAGAAGTTTGGCTTGTCTTTCAGCTTCTCTGTCTTTGCGTTTTTCAGCCAATTCACGACGACGTTCTTCTTCCTCTTCGCGAGCACGAATACGTGCGGCTTTCAACGCTTCAACACGATTCTGTAATTCTTCGCGCTTAATTTGCAAGTTCAAAATGGTCGTTTGCTTTTCAATGTTTGACATCTGATTGAACAAATCATTATCAACTTTTGAAAGAATGGCATTACCGAAATTTTCAAACGGTGATTTCGGCGCGTCTGCTGCCGGAATGGCATCATTCGCATCGGATGCAAATCCGGAACCCGGATCCAACGGATTTGGAACGGTTACCTTCGGACGAGCTGCCGTTGCTTTTTCCTGCATGGCCAGAAATTCATCATCTTCCGCACTGCTGCCTAAAAAGTCATCTTCCGGAATAGGTTTATAGACATCGTCCGTGGTAACAGGCGCCTGATCTGCTTTCTGATCCGATTTTTCACCTGCGGCGTCCTTCGGCGCTTCATCGGTTGCCTTGTCGGCATCAGCCGGTTTATTATCGGTTGCAGCTGTATCATCCATACCGAACAAATCATCGGCTTTGGCGGCAGCATCAGCTTCCGGTTGAGCATCCGGTTTAGCATCCGGTTTAGCTTCAGTCTCGGATTTTGCTGCAGTTTCTTGGCTGTCATCTAAACCGAAAAGCTCCATGTCTTCGGAATTGGTTGTCGGAACCTGAGCCTCAACATTGGTATCGCCGGCCGGAGTCGCCTGCGCGTAACCAAGACGGGAAGTAACCACCATAAGGGCAAAAGCCACGGCAATTACTACAACGGTTTTATTTTTTAAACTATAACTCATAAATCTCTCCTTCATAGTTCCATATTCCAGCATTTTTATCATATGTTACGGTTTTAACAGATAAACCTGAAAATCTGGTTAATAAATCAACCCATTCTAACGGACCTGTAGGGGCGCTCAGCTTAAATACGGCCAGATTGTAGGTGGTGCCGCGCGGAGAAACCCACGACTTCTGTTCAAGTGAAATTTTGATACTCAACGCTTGGTTCAAGTCATTGATTGTATTGTTCAAATCAAACGGCGTGTACTCAGGCGGAGAATTCAAAGTGCTGACGTTACCGATTGGCAGTGTAACCATAACTGTTTCACCGTCTTCCGAGATAACACGGGAAGAAAAGTTAACACCGGACACATCAAGCGCTTGTTCCATCACGCTCAATCGACCGAGCTGACGACGCCACGATGTTACCAAACCGGTTTTGGCATCGCAAGTAACACCTTCCAATATCCATCCCGGAGATACCAACTCGACAACTTTTTGTGTTGCCAAATAGCAGTTACGCAAAACATCAACCGGATTATCGACATTCTCCCACGGCTTCGGTTCCGGCGGTAACGGTTTCGGTGCTTCTTGTTGAATCGGCGTAATAACCGGTTCCGGCGGTTTTTGGAAAAACATATCCCGAACCGTTGAATAGCCGAACCAGGCAATAACGGCAAAGCAGGCAATAATGACGGCAAGCATCATGGTATCGCTGCTGGTAACGATTTTTTCCAGTTTGACATGCAAACCTTTTTTCAATAAGGATAAATCGGCCGGTTTTGTGTCGTCAATTTGCCACTCTTCCGGCGCAAACAACACATCCCAATCCGGCACGGCCAACATGGAAACAAATTGGTCTTTGGCGTCAGATTCGTTGACGAATAAGGTATCACCATCAGACAAAATAACATCGTTTCTGAAACAGATGTACCACCAACCGGTATCAACCTTAAATACACCCAAGAAAGAGGTTACATTGCCCAAACTCGAAATGAGCGCAATGGCTGCTGACGGCAAACCGCGAGAAAAACCTTGCGTTGATGCCGCTAAACCGAATTGCGAGGATTTGCCCTTACGGACAACATATAAATCCGCACCCTCCAGAATATTTTCGGAAGCATCCTTAATTTCCGGCATCGGCGCATCTTCATTAAGCAACGGTTGCCAAAACAGACTCGCTGCGTAAGTAACGCCGTCTTCAGTAAAGGACGATTTCCAAGCTTTTTCTTCAGTTTGTTCTTCAGCCACTTGCGTTCTCCTCAAGTTTAGTCGTTCATTCTGGATTCAGGCGACAAAGGCGTTTCCAAAACAACCGGCGTTAACATAATAACCAAGACAGTTCTTTCGCGTTCTGCGGATGAAGAACCACCGAGCAGCATATTATCCGGTTTGCCGACACCTTTCTTGTCTGCAGAATCTTCAACTCTTTCATAACCGGCCAAGATGAGCGTTTCGCCGGACTTCATAGCCACTTCTTGTGTAAAGCCGCGAGTTTCAATAACCGGATTTTGAATGTATTCACTTTCACCTTCTTCGCCTTCTTCAGTTTTCTTACCGGAGGTAATGCTGACCGGTGTGAGTGAAAGCAAATCAGACAAAGTCAAGTTAAAGAACATTAAGATTCGACCGTGATCCAATACACGCGGTAACACGCTCATGGTAAAGCCGGTTTCGATTTCTTCCGTTTCTACCGACATATCATAAGTATCGCTGTCGCCGCTGTTGGTCTTGGTAATCTGAGAAATATAGTTCTGAGTCTTTACAACCTGAATCGGCGCCGGTTTATTGTTCATGGTGGTTACGGTACCGCTGGTCACGAGGTTGGTTTGGCCTTCGGTTGATAATGCCGAAACGGCTGCATCAACGCTCCAATGCTTAGAACTGATACCCATCGTCAAATTGCTGATGGCGTTATCAATACTGCCGGTGGTGCTGCCCGTAATATCTTTAACGGAGCCGCGGCCGCCGAAAACAGCCTTCAAATCCAAACCGTATTTATCAGCGTTGGTAATATTTACCTGAATAACTTTAACGCTGATGGCAACTTGTTTGGAAATACGGTTGTTTTGTTCCGTAATAAACTTCGCCACACGCTTAATATCCGTCGGGGTAGCCGTAACGGTAATCGTACCGTTGGCTTTATCAATAACCATATTGGAATCTTGGGTAATCATTGAGCCGACAGCGCTCTCGATATTTTCCCACATATCCAAACCGTCAATCGAACTGGACTGCGAAATGCTGGCCGAACCGCCGGAACCGCCGACGTTAACATTCAAAGACGGGTTTGTCGGTAAAGAGTAAATAATGAAGGTTTTGGTAATATATTTATAAAAATACACTTCATTCTTTTCATATCTCCACCAAATACCGAAACGATTCGCAACTTCATCCAATAAGCCGCTGATCGGACCTTTGTAGTTTACAATCATACGGGTTGAATCGGTCCATTGTACACCCAAGTCGGACATAGCCGGTTGGTTGTTATCGGCATTGGAAATGGCATCTTCCTCCAATTCCGGCGCATAACGTACCGAAAGAGAGGTGATTTTGTTAATCATACTGCCGATTTCGTATAAAGTAATCGGACGGTTACTGATGAGCGTAATACCATCTTTGGTTTCCAAATATGCCGGAACCGGTTCGCCGTCAAATTCGACATTACTCGTATCACCGAGCCAAATATCGTTTTTAACTCTGACCACATCATCAGGAATCGGGTCACCCGGAACAGCAGCCTTGTGCTTTAATTCCAGCGCGTTCTCGGCGCGGACGGACATATCTTTGTCCAATTCAGGAGAAACGCTGCAAGCAACGGTTATCCCTAAGACACCTATAACAGCTGATTTTAACAGATTAGTCATACGCATTTTCGTCCTCCATTGTTTCAATAACCAAGACTCTGTTTCCTTTATAGAAAGTTGCAATCGGAGCAGGTCTTGCGCGAGCAAAGGCTCTGACTAAAGCAGATGCAACGTCGGCAAAGCTGCCGCGGAACATTGCACCGGCATTTAATGTGTAGTTACGATTGGTCTTCCAAATCAATCTCCAGCCGGCTTCGTTGCTCCATTGCGTCAACAGCTCTTTCAAGCTTTGACCTTCTTCAGCCAGCCAATCTTTTTCTGTGCTTTCTTCGCCGGATTCTGTGGTTTCCGCAACGGTGCCGACATTTTCAACGGAGCCGGTTTCGCTTTGGGCGATAACAGCCTCATAGTCCGTTACTTCATCATCAATGCTCGGCGGAATGGCCGCAGAAATATTATTGCCGGCAGCAGCTTGAGTAATACGATGATCACGAGGGGCGCGTTCGCCGTATTGCCGGAATTCGGCAGCAGTTTGCGTGTAGTTCACATTTGAATTATCGTTGCATTCGCTGTAACCTGCCGCATTTTCGACACAAACCGCCGTAAATTCTTGTTCGCTGGTGCAAATACCGTTTTCGCATTCTTCCTGCATATAGTTTCTGTCGCTGACGCAACCCGTCAACCCGAACATGCAACAAAGCAATCCGGCAAAAACCAGCTTGTTGGTTTGTTTATATTTATCAAATTTGTACATCATCGTATTTTCCTATAATACATGTTGAAACCAAAATAGCAACTAAAGAATTAATACCATGGGCTGTATGTTTTTGCCGCCAAGGCTTTTTTCTGCTCTTCTTCGGTTGCATATCTGACATTCCTAATAATAAATGAATTTTGCTCTCTATCCGTAAAAATTATGTTAACCTTGTTATATTCCACACCGTTATTTGCTAAAATGCGATACAAAAGCTTTAATCTCTTTTGTTGTAATTCATAAGGCGCAGACTTGCTGATTCTGATTTCAACCAGCACATTTTCATATTTTACGGCATTTTCGGAAAAGGCGTGCAGCCATTCCAATGTTTGTCCAGAAATTTCAGCACGATTCGGTTGAAAAGATAATTTCAACTCGGTCGGCGTCACATTTTCAGAGCCGATGCCCAATAATTTTTGAAAGATTGAATTACTCTGATCGCGGTTACTTTGCGAGTCAATTTTCTTTTCAATCTTCTTGTTATTCTTTGCCGGTTTGTCCTTGGCACTTGAAAACCAGGCGGCAATACTTTCGGTGAGCGAACGCGAGGTTTCGTCATCAATATCTTCGCCCTCTTCGTCTTCATCTTCATTATCGCCGAACAGCAACTTAGCGCTGCTCTTATCTTTAGAATCTTTTCCGGCAGAAATGCTGATATTTTGATCCGGCAATTCATGTTTGGCGCGTAAATCTGCCTCAATCTTCTTATTTTCGGCCGAAGTTGAAAGTTGCGGTGTCATGTCGGTTTCATTCATAATGTCTTCCGGAATCGGAACCAACAGATTTTTCTGCATTTTATAAGGTACGGCATTATTTTCGGCAACTTGTTTAATATCGCCCTGATCCATTGCGGACGCTTCCGAACTGTATTGCGCCTTGTAAGATGAAAGCGTGTTTTTGGAAGAATGCTTATTAGCGGTTTCGGCAACTTCCCACGGGCTATCTTCAGCAGCCGGATTTAATTCGACGGTGGTATCGCCGATGCCACCGATAATATCTTCGGTGACGGCAGCCTTGTTTTCCGTGCCTAAGTTGTCGATGGCAACATCATGAGAAGCCAAGGCAATTTGGGCTGCGGAAGCTTCGTCCGAAACGGTAACGGTACCGGCTTCGGTGTTGAAGTGATGAACCAGCGGAATAGCCACCGGTGCTGTTTTTGCATCGGCAATTTCCAATGCCGGTTCTTGTTCCTGTTCTTCCTCGGCAACCTGAACGTCAACTTCGCTTTCAAAATCATCGGCGTCGGCAATTTGTGCAATATCTAAAGATGAATCATCGGTCGTTTCCTCCAATTCTTCATTTTCCGCATACAAAACGCCGTCAGTTTCGTCGTTGGTTGCTTCGCTGTCGGATACATCAACCGGCTTGGAATTATCCAAACCGTCCATATCATCGCTTTTGTTCTTTGACAGCTCATTGAATTTTTCATATAAAGGATCGGTTTCTTCGTTGACCGCGAAGAGTTCAATATTTTGCGCTTGTGCCGTTACATAAGGCGGCACCTCGGAAACATTTTCCTTTTCGTTCAACGTTAATACAATATAAGCCTTAGCCGCCGCAAATACGGCTACTAACGAAAGAAGGAAACTTCCCAAAAAACATTTTAATCCAAATTTTGGCATTTGCAAATCCTATAAAATAAGGAATACAGCGCTTTTCTGAGCGCAAGCACCCCAGTCTTACGTTTGAAGATACAACTGATTGTGTTAAAATAGAGTTAATACATAAAACAAAGTTGCATAACGTTGTTTGCCGACATCGGAATGTGCATTATAATAATGAAAAGTATTGGGTATAATTTGATTTTTAAGGTTGTTATCAATTTATTTACCAATTAAGCTTTAAAATAGCCTCTGTTGGTATTCAACAGAAATGTGAATTTTTTGTTACGAAGCGTTTTTTCGTTATAAAACAAGTAGTTACGAGCAATCGAAAAAGCTAGCCAAATAATGAAAAATGCGCTATCATAAAAATGTAAATAACTTTTAAGGAGAACTGAAATGAAATTTTTAAAGAAAAATGTGCTCAGCATTTTGACAATGACACTTTTGTTTACGGTCGTAATGTTGGGTGACGCTTCAGCAGCAACGGTGTTTGCTACCGCTCGTGATAAGTTGGTTGAATTGTTCAGAAACGCCAAGATGGTTGTTTTTGTAATCGGTGGTTTCGGTTTGATCGCTTTGGCTTTCCAAGCTATTTTCGGCAAAATTAAATGGGCTTGGTTTGCTGCTTTGGCATTCGGTTTGGCTGTTGTAGCTGCTGCCGGTGCTATCGTCAACTACGCTGCTAATACAAAGACCAGTACGGCTA
Source organism: Alphaproteobacteria bacterium (assembly GCA_017960745.1). Lineage (GTDB taxonomy): Bacteria > Pseudomonadota > Alphaproteobacteria > RF32 > CAG-239 > RUG410. The sequence continues at coordinate 9,391 of JAGCYN010000025.1, forward strand.
AATTCTCTGATACTTTGGGTAACTCTACATCCAGCTTCAGTGGTGTTGATGCTTACTAATGAGTTCGTTTTGCAGTCTTGTTCGCGCCTCGGCGCGAGCAGGCTGCAAAAGGCGTATAATATAATTAATGATAAGAGGAGGAAAATATGTTAAACAAATTGCAAAAGTTTGTGTATGACAACAGATATACACTCATATTATTCCTCCTTTTGTTTTTTTGCATCGGTGATGCAAATGCCGAGATTTTCGGCGGTTTAAAGACGGCCGGTGAAAAAATCGCCGCCGGTTTGGAGAAAGTCATTTATCCGGCAGCAACCATCGGTATCGCTTGTGTGTGTATCGGCGGTATGTTTGGTAACTTTAACTGGAAATGGCTGGTCGCTATTTTACTGGGCGTATTTATTATTGCTTATGCCGCTCAGGTCGGCGGTATCGCAACCGGAACTGCCGGAGCGGATATGAACGGCGCCGGATAGGAGTGAAATATGAAAAGATATCTGTTTGGTATAGCCTTAGTGGCAGGTATAATGTTAGCCGGAGAAGCTCAAGCCGATATTTTTGATTCTCTGGCCGGCAAAGCAGGCGTAATCGGTCAAGGATTACAGAGCAGCGGCTTTATTATTGCCGGTGTCGGATTAATTGTTTTTACATTTATGGCAATTTTCAACAAAATACAGTGGAAAACGCTGGCTTATATTATGTTCAGCACCGCTTTATTAAGTGCGATGATTGCCGTGATCGGTTGGGCAAGCGGCGGTAAAAGCCGATCCGCTACAGGATCTTTGAAGTTTGACCAAGGTTATGTTGCAACCAGCGACAACGGCGTGGATGGGGATGTAACGGAAAATACAGTATCCAGAGAAAGCAGCTAACCAGCACGAATGAACGGGATGCTATGATGAAAAAGGTATTATTTATTATGTTTTTCGGGACGGTGTTGACTTTTTCAGCACCGGCGTTTTCGTATCTGGAAGTCGGCGAAAAAGGCGATGCCGAGGCCTCAGCCGGCGAACAAACTTCTAATTTATATCGCTTGAACGCAAATGGCATGTTGGCCATAAAAAAATTAAAAAAAGTAGACGATATTATCAGGCGTGAGCAAAGTGCCGGCCGCAGTATGGCGGTTTCGGACGTTAATGATTTATTGGCATCAGATGCTGAGCAACAAAAGAAAAAAGAGTTGGAACAACTGGAAAATGATACCAAAAAAGTGCTCAGTAATCCGAAGCTTCTCAAAGAAAAGGATAATTCGGCGGTTTATGCGCAGATTAAAGAATTAAAGAGTGATGTGCGGGATCAAGAAATTGTTAAAACCCTGCGGCTCAGTTTGGATAGGAGGCTGTAATGCGTGAAGATATCTTAAAAGCCGTTGCTCAGCCACCACAAGTTTTGTGGGCACCGATGGTACCGGCGATTATCAATCTGGGTATTCAATTTCCGTTTATGTTCATGGGCATAGGTATTGCCGATGTTAACCCGTTGTATTTTATCATTTGTATTCTGATGTCGCACATAGCACTCGTTGTTGCCGGCATCAAAGAGCCGCATCTTTCAACCATGATGCAGGCCTACGGACAGACATACAGACAGACAAGTAATCTTTATAATGTTGTGGGGAGCAAGTTTGCACCATGAATAATTTTGATTTTTTGAGTATATTTGTTGAAGGATTAAGCAATTTAGAGGTTGCTGTTGCAGTTATCGGTATCGCATCGGCAGCTTCTTTCGCCGTTTTATTGGCAACCAAATTCGGTTCGTGGGTTTTGCCGCAACCGAGCGAATCAAGAGTGTCTGACTTTTTGCCGTTTCAGAAATTGTTATCCGACGGCGTTACCATTCAATGCCGCAATAACTCGTATGCTCGTGTCTTTCGACTGGAAGGTGTGGATTTGTCTTCAGCCACCGGCGAAAAAATCTATTCAATGATGGAAGCGCGAAAGTCGTGGATTGACGATATGTCGAATATGCAGGTAATCTGCCGCGTTATTACCACCCGCGACAGAGTGTCGCTGGAAAATGAAAAGCGAGATTTTAATAACCCGTTGTTGGAATATATTTCCGAAATTTGGTTCCAAAGCATGAACCGCGTTTATGCCAACAAACACTACATCATTCTTTCGGTTATCGATCGAAAAGATGCGTTGAAAGACTTAAACTACGCATCACAAAGCTTGATATCGACAATGGGTGAATACGGCGTTGAGCCGATGTACGAAACAGACACCAGCAAGCCGGAGGACAGCCCGTTTTATTTGTTTGCACATTTGTGCAGCCCGATTTCCGATATTCGCCCGAAAGTGCGCAATACGGAGGGGGCGCGGCTTTGCGAAATGCTGACGGCCGATCATATTCATTTTACCAAAGAAGAAGGTTTGATTCACTTCTTTTCGGGCGAAAAAAACTTATATGAAGCGGTGATGGGCATTCGTGTCAGCGGCGAAGCTATGGACGAGAGTATGATTTACTCTCTGAACGCAATTGACAGCGAACTCATCATTATGCACAACATTCGGCCGTTTTTCCGTGCCGAGGCGCGTGCGCTTTTAATGCAACAACAGCGTATGGCAATGACCACCAGCTTTTCAGCGGGCGTTATTGACCAATATGCCACGGCGATTGCCTCGATTGATGATAGTGATAATGATTATCAGTCGCTGTGTGAATATTCAATGTCCATTATCATGAAGGGTTCCAGCAAAGAAGATATTGACTTTGCCGAATCTGAAGTGCAACGTATTTGCCGTGCGTTCGGTGTAACGCCGGTGCGTGAAGGTTGGGTAACACAAGCCGTATTCTTCACCCAATTCCCGACTTATGACACATATCCGAGAACATATCGTTATCTGTCACGCGTGATAGCGATGGCAATTACGCTGGATAAGCCGGCGGAAGGTTTCGGTAAGAGTGACTGGGGTCAAAGTGCCATCACGATTTTCCGTACCATGTCCGGTTCGGCGTATCGTTTCCAATTCCACGTCAGCAGTGAAGAGTCCGCGGTGGCACACTGTTGTATTATCGGTCCGACCGGTCAAGGTAAAACAACATTATTAACCTTCTTGGCCGGACAGGCTATGAGGCACGGTGATTTGCGCGTGTTCTTCTTCGACAGACACTTGGGTGCGCAAATCTTTACGCGTGCGGTTAAGGGCGCGTACGTCGGTTTTGACGGCGATGAAAAGAATGTGTCCTTAAATCCGTTTGACTGCGCCAATACCTCAGAAAACAGGGCGTTTTTGCGCCGCTGGTTGAAAGCTATTACCATGGTGGATGACGCCTTGGCCGATCGCGAGGTTGCGCGTGCGGTAACCACGGCGTTTGACTATTTGAAGCCGGAGGAACGGTTATTGAAAAACTTGTATAAGAGCTGTTTTTCACCGACCGGCAATATGCGACGCGAGCTTTATCGCTGGGTAAACCCGGATCAATACGGTGCTATTTTTAACGGTCAGGACGATAGCTTGGACTTAAAGAGCCGTCGTTTTATGGCGTTTGACTTTACGCACATTTTTGAAGATGAAAACTTGGCACCGGCCGTCATCAGCTACATCATGCACCGAATACAATCCGAAACCGGTGAAACCGGCGTGCCGTCATTGATTATGATCGATGAAACGGCGCCAATGTTGAAACACCCGATGTTCCGTGATTACTTTATCATCGGTTTGCAAGAAGGCCGTAAAAAACGGCAAGCCTATTTATGTGCTTTCCAACAACCGAACATCGTCGACAAACTGGGCGTCGGCGAGGTTATTCGCGGTCAATGCCAAACCGTTATTTTCTTCCGCAACCCGCAAGCACAACCGGATGATTACGCGAACTGGAACTTAACGCCGAGTGAGTTGAATTTCATTTTCGGTAAGAGTTATCGTGATTTCCCGTATGCCATTTTGCTTTC
>JAGCYN010000026.1 GCA_017960745.1 Alphaproteobacteria bacterium
GTGACATTTGTCAAGGAATATATGATGAAAGACAAAAATGTGAGAAAAATGTCGTTTGCATGGGCCAGCTCGATACCGACACCGTTTTACGGCACATTTTTTATGTTAAATTCTTATGCCAAAAAAGAATTTATGAATCATTGGTTGGCTTATAAACCAAACTATTTGGATGCCGAAGATTATGAAAAATTACCGGAAGTACAAATGATGCCGCATTATCCGGATAAGGGTTCCATCAAGCTCATCAATGATGTCATTGTCGTAAAATTCTGAATATGGAAATTTCAGCATCACATTTTTGTTGACATTTTTGTCAAAAAAGCATAGGCTGTATCCAGTTAACGATATTTATAAATTATTTAAAACTTAGTCCTATGACGTACTTTGTAATTTTTGCAGTATTGACAATTGTTGTCTTTGCTCTGGCTTTCTTCTCACCGACGGCAACGAGTTTGTTACGTGATTCCAACATCAAGACACAAGCTCTGAAACTGATCTGTGCGGTTGCCGCTTTCGTCCTGGCCAATCTGGTACGCTTTGAGTTTATCATGAACTTACTGAGCGGCTTAGATCCTGATTTGAGGGCGTGGATAGCGTGGTTGTTGCATTTTGTGATTTGTGTGGCAGCTTTCATTGTTCTCCTGATTATCTTCTGGTTTGTGGCCGTGCTGATACAGATTGTCCGCGACAGAATGGAAGTGTGGAATTCCGATGAACTGTAAAAGAGCGTTCTGCTGCATATTGAGGGGCTGTTTCTGAAAGGAACAGCCCTTTTTTGCATATTTTGCATATATAAATAAATTGACAAAAAGATAATATGTGTTACAGTGTTTCTAATTACGAATAATGGTAGTAGATTATTGATGGTATTATTATCAAAAGGGATTAAACACCTGTCTTTATAATACATAACATTGATGAAAAATCGAACGCATGAACAGTAAGGAAGCTGTTTGTCTGATACGCTGTATCAAGTTCCCCTGACAGTTTGAACAAGATGACGCCACGGTGAACTGGCGAGCCATTTAAACGAATGATGTTATGGCAACAAAACCTATTTCAACAATTGTTTTTGATTTTATGAAGGACACGGTTGACATTGTACTGTTTTGCGTTTTTTGCAATCCGTTGTCGCTGTTTTTCATGAACCTTGTCTGGCCGGCAAAGGCATCTGCTTTGGTACGCAGTGAATTTTTGTTTGGGCCGACGGCATGTGCGTGGTACACCAAACAGGCTCTGAAATGGCCTTTTTTATGGGCAAAGTACTGGATATCTCTGGACAATCTCGCTCAGCACAATCAAGCTTTGCAAATGCGCTATTTTATGCGCTATCGGCCTGAGGAAGCTGTGCTGAAAGCAATGAGCCAAGATGCGGTTGAACAACTTTTTTGTGCTCACGGCAATGAGAAGTTACCGATAACGGAACAACGCCGCAGAAAGGAATGTACGGGCACGGTTTGCTGGCTGCATACGCTGACGGTTGCCGAATTGATTATCCGCAATTTTCGTTTGTCATATCTGATGTTGCATAAAGCGATTCAATATGAAATGTATGACGAACTGCGGAATTATGTGACACATGGCGCATTGCCCGCGGGACAACTTCAATTGCTGATTGAAGAGGTGTTCAAAAAAGAAGACTTTCCGTTGTTCGGGGTGCTGATGGAACATACCAAACGCTACGGCCTGACTGATGAACAACGGCAGCAAATTTTGCAACATGGCAAACACTCTTGTGCAAGGCTGTTGCTTGAAGAAAATACCGCCTATGATCAGCGCAAGGTTGTTCTGCACTATTATGAGATGAATGTGCCGAAAATCAGAGAAAGTTGGCACTGTTATTGCAAAAATCTGTATAACAACAACGAGGTCTTGTTTCCCGAAGCTCAAAGAGAAATGAGTGTGGCGCAGTACAAAGTTTTTCACGCAACGGGAAATTATTTGTCGCCGGAAGGAATTTTAGATCTTTTGAAATCCAATGACCAGAGAATGTGGACTGAAATTTTCAAATTGGAGCCGAATCACGGCCTGCTGAATGAAAAAATTAAATCGTTCATTGCTGGCAATGAGCAACTTCAAAAAGTCTTTGAATCCGTTTGCGGTTAAATATTCCCTTTACAAAACGAAAAGCTGTCGATCGGTATCGACAGCTTTTTGTTTTATGTGTTCTAGTCCGTACATAACATCCGAACTATTTATCCTTCGGGTGTTTCACGGTGGGGTGCATGTGCTGCGCTTCTTCAATGGCCACATTCTCATCAATTAAGTATTCTTCCGCATTCAGAAAAACACTCCAAAGAATAGGAATGTATTGCATCAATGCACGCAACTTTTGCCAACCGGTCAGACGCTGCTTGATTAAGAAACGCGGTCTGAGCAGGGCATCGGCAGCCATCACTTCGGCGCTCGGTTCAAAAGGTTTGGTCAGGAACTTGTTGTCATAAACTTCAAAGCGGCGTACCAGACTGGCGAAAAAGTGCAGGGCAACCCGACCGTTTCCGGCAGCTTGGAAATTGTACCAACGCAGAATGTCTTGCACACTCTGATGGATAACCATCATATCATAGTCGAACTTCTGACAATTAAAACACTCCGGATAGCGGTTACACTGATAATCGGCGGATTGTTTGAAAATCATGGCCAATCTCTGGGTGGAAACCACCAAAGTTTTTTTACCGTCGGCAATTTTAGACATCGCCTGCAGGTTTTCCGTGGTGTTGTGTCCTTGGTCCGAAACAATGATATCTTCCTCTTTGACGCCGAGCTCGAGTGCAACACGCTTAAGACGCATTGCTTCGGTTTCTTTTTGTAAGCGACGAGAGGCAAGAGAGCAACATCTGCATCTGAAAGAAAAACGCATCACCTTGAATGCAATATTCAAGAGACCTTCACCACCGACCAGCACAAGCTTCAGTTCAGCATTTGACTGTTTGAAATGACGATAGAGATGGATGCTGCGTAAAACAGCCGTGATATCATCATCGTAAATCATCATGTAATCATACTTCATACCGAGCTTGTAAGTGGACGGAACATCGTAAGCGGAGTTAATCACTTCCGCAGCTTGAAAATACTTATCCATAAAAATTGAATTTAGTTAATAATCAAAATCGGTAAAACTATGATATAGGAAACAGCTTTTTTTGTCAATATTTATATAAACAAAAATAAAGAGCCTTCAATGAAGGCTCTTTCATGACTTGAAAAAAAAGATTATCTCAGCGATCCCATTCAACCACCGGATATTGCTGCCATCCCTGAATGTTGTAATGCCACCATTCATGGGGAATGCTTTCAAAACCGTGGCTTTCCATCAGCTGTTTCAAAAATTCGCGATTGGCAACGGCTTCCGGCCTGGCATGTGTAAAATCGTGACGTGCTTTTGCCAGATGTTGCTGAAAAGCGTTGAAATCTCCGTTGGCAACCTGCTTTTGAAAACGCGGTGCATAGGCATCAACTTGGCACGGATAACGCAAATTTTTACCGTTCAAATCGGTCAGACAAACGTCAATTGCCGTGCCGTGGCAATGGTTTGATTCACGATAGTCGGATTTGAAAAAGCCCTTAATCGGAATAATTTCAACCATACGCTGATGCGCAAGCGGCGGGCGATAGGCATCGCAGATGCGCATTTTTAAGCCGTTTTTCTCCAAAATCGGCACCAAAGACATCAAGGCTTCAGCCACTTTCGGGTGCATCAACAACGTGTTCCCGAAACCGATTTCGCGATAAACAGGTGCGCCCAGCATATTATTGCGCCGTGCATACATCAAATCGGCAATGAAATGCTGATCTTGTAATTGAACCAAATTTTCCATACAGAATCTCTATTTGAAAAGTGAAACGAATGAAAACATTGTACAGAAGGGCGGCTTGCTTGTCAACGGCGATTTAAAACAAAAAAACGTGTCATTAAGACACGTCTTCTTTTGTTGGTAGGGATGGTCAGACTCGAACTGACACGGCCAAAGGCCACAAGATTTTGAGTCTAGCGCGTCTACCAGTTCCGCCACACCCCCATAACGGAAGCCACAATAGAATAATAATTTTTAACAGTCAATAGTTTTTTTTGATTTTTTTGATATTTTTTTGCTTTTTACTTTTATTTTCGGAAATTGTGTGCTACAATGCGCCAAGTTTTGAACAAAATTGAGGTTAAAGTGGAAAATTTAGAGCATCAGGCTTCGATTTTATTGGGCGAAAAAGAATACGGACAAGCGCTTGAAATTTATTTGTTGCTCTTGAAAGGTAATCCCGAAAACGAGGGATATGCTATTGCGTGCGGTAATTGCTATGATGCCATGGGCAATAAAGAAAAAGCACTGGAATTTTATCGAAAAGCCCTCAGTATTGACCGCCATTCCGAAGCGGCATACTTGAATTTATCCACCATTTTATATGAATTGAATGATTATGAAAGCGCCGCTGAATACGCCGAAAAAGTTTTGAAAATAAACGAAAAAAATATCGCGGCATGGCAAAATTTGGCCAATGTGGCTTTTTGCCAGAATGATTATGAAAAGGCGCTGTCTTTTTATCAGAAAATGTATGAGTATAATCCCAACAGCTATATTGCCCGCATCAATATTGCCAATACTTATTATTGCTTGGGAAAATATGTGTTGGCACTTGATTATGCTCGTCAGTCGATGGAAAAGCATCCGTCAAGCGTTACCGCACATGTTTTGGCCGGTAATGCGTTGTATGCGCTCGGGAAGTATGAAAAAGCGATTGATATGTATATTCACGCCTGCGAACTTGATAACACCAACACCGAGGTATTGCATTCGCTCAGCGAAGCTTATCGCGCCATCAATGATTGGGAAAACGGTATGCTGTTTGCATGGCGATATATTAAACATTCACCTGAAAAAACAGACTCTATGCAATTGAATTTCGGTTATTTATTGTATGAATGTTATTCTGAAAAAGGCGCCGAGCTGGCGCAAAAATTTGCGCAGAAATGGATAAAATATTTTCCGGAAAACAAAATTACCCAACACATGGGAAATGCTATTTTGAACAGTAAGACCATTCAAAACGCCGATGCAGAATTCATCAAAGAAACTTTTGATGTGTTTGCCCCTGATTTTGATGCAACTTTAGCCGGTCTTGATTATCAGGCCCCAAGTTTGATTGAAGAAGTGCTGTCAAAGAACTTGAAAAAATCGTTGTTTAAAAAATACAGCATTTTGGATTTAGGGTGCGGTACCGGTTTGGTTGGCGAAAAGATAAAATCGTTTGCCGCGCATAAAGGTTTAGTCGGGGTGGATTTATCGGAAAAAATGCTGGAAATGGCGCGTGAGAAAAAAATTTATGCGCAGCTGGTTTGCGATGATATTTGCCATTTTATGGAAAATAATTCGCGCTTTTTTGAAGTTATTACCGCGGCGGATGTCTTTACTTATTTCGGCGATATCACCAAAGCCTTTGTTCGTGTTTCGCGCACTTTGTCGCCGGACGGTTTGTTTATCTTTACTTTTTCTGAAAATGCCCAGAATCAAGATGATTTCTTTTTAATGCCGAGCGGGCGTTTTGTTCACCAATTTTCTTATGTGGAGCGCGTTTTAAAAAGTTCGGGTTTACGGCTTCTTTCGGCCGACAGAAGAATTTTACGCAACGAGGCGGAAGTTCCGGTTTACGGCTATGTGGTGGCGGCGCGTAAACCGAATTTGAGCAAATCTGCAGGGGCTTAAATGAAAAAAATATTTCTGTTTTTACTGTTTTTTTGCTGCTTTTTTCAAATTTCGACAGGATATGCGGACAGGCTGGAAAATCGTGCCTTTAATGCACCGGCCAGCGTGAGCAAAAGTAAACACAGTCTTGTATCCTATCTGACGCAAAATATCGAAGATGACCATGATAAGCTGAGAGTGATTGCTTATTGGATTGCCTCGCATATTGCCTAAGACGGTTACAAATATGATAGAAAAAACGGTTCAAATGAAAAAGAGTCAAAACTGAAATATGATATTTTGGAAAAGAAAACCGGTATTTGCGGCGATTTTGCTCAGTTATTTGCCGATATGGCCAATATCGCGCATGCCGGCAGAGTAAGCGTTGTCAGCGGCTATGTTTTGGAAAATGTTTCTCACATTAAAAGGTTTTACAATGAACGGGACGTCAGAGGTGAGGTCGGGCACGCTTGGAATAAGGTGGAACTGAGCGACGGACGCAAGTTTTTTGTGGATACCACATTTATGTCGCGCGCCAACATTAAAGAAGACAGCCGGCGCGGCACTTCCTTGCGTCATAAGTTGGATTTGAACAAGCGCGGTCGGGCTCAGGAAGTCAATACCAATGTTGACGGTTTTTATTTTGATTTTACGCCTAAAAAAGAAGTACGAGAGCGCAACATGTTGCACTTGCAACAAAAATATATCCGATAGGCCGTACATCAATCAGCGATGATGAAATCTTTGACGTTGTTATTATATAACGGGTAAGGGGGATATTATGCGCTTTGTAAAACCGATAAACTTAACTCGTTCATCATTCATCTTGGATGTGCGCTCGCCGGAGGAATATGCGACGCTGACGCTCGGTTTGCCGCACGTTCACCGATGTCTGGACGATTTAAATCCGTCAGCA
>JAGCYN010000027.1 GCA_017960745.1 Alphaproteobacteria bacterium
CCTTTATTTCTTGCGGACATGTCTTATCTCCTTAATACACATATATGCCATTTTATTCTATCACACTTTTCGTTTTTTTTCTGTTAAATTTTTGTTACATTTCCACCTTAAACATATACGCAGACTGCAACATAACCGTATTCGATATGCGATTTTTGATATAAAAAAACGCCGTTCTTCATGAATGGCGTTTTTTTGTAATTTCGGTTTGAATTAAACTTTTTCAACTTGCGTAAATTCAAGTTCAACCGGTGTATAACGACCGAAAATGGAAACCGATACTTTCAAACGGCTTCTTTCGGTATCCACATCTTCAACCACACCGACAAAAGAAGCAAACGGGCCGTCAATAACGCGGATTTGTTCACCGGTTTCAAAGCTGATATTGCTTTGCGGACGTTCAACACCCTCTTTCATCTGGTTCATAATTTTTTCAACTTCAGCATCGCTGATCGGTTGAGGTTTATTGCGGCTACCCAAAAATCCGCTGACACGCGGCGTATTTTTAACCACCAGCCATGTTTCATCCGTCAAATCCATTCTAACCAGAATGTATCCCGGAAAGAACTTATGTTCGGCATTAACTTTTGTACCGCGGCGAATTTCAACAACATTTTCCGTCGGAACCAAAACTTCCAAAATACGATCTTCAATTTTTTTCAAAACGGCCTGTTCCCGAAGCGACTCGGCAACCTTTTTTTCCGAACCGGAATAAACATTTACAACATACCAACGTGCTGCCATTTAATCAACTCCTAACCTAAATGCAAAATTTTATCAACGCCCCAGCTTAACACCACATCGACAGCGAAGAAAAAGCCCGTTGCAACCGCAACCAACATAATGACCATTGTACAAGACGGCACAACTTCCTTTCTAGTCGGCCACGTAACTTTCTTTGCTTCTTGCTTTACCTGACGCAAGAACTGTATCGGACTAACACTCATTTAAAATTCCTGTTTTTCTAAGTTATGAGGCGCAAGGCCTCGTTAAATCTTGTTGCAATATAAATATTTTTGCGACCGAATGTCAAGCGTTTCTTTACGATATTCTACAATTTTATCAACGGGCTATAAATAAAAAAAACATGCCTGCCGCATCAAAAACATAATTTTTACTTGCAAAACATATCCGCTTAAGTTATAATTTTGTCAATTTAATTCTATTATTAACCCTTAAAATTTAAGTTTCTATGATTGTGAAGGAACAGAGCTTTCAAATCAGAAAGATTGAGAAAGCTGACGGGGTTTGGATTCTTTACCCGAAATTAAAAGATGTTGCGCCGATTGAGTTAAATGCCGATGTTGTGAACGGTAAACTTCCGCCCGTGTGGAAATGGCCGTGGCAAAGTCACAAACTGAGCATCACGCGCTATGATGACTTCATCTCCTACGCGGAAATGGACGGCAAAGTTCTGTTTGACATTGCCGAAACGGATTTTCCGGAACACATCAAGCAAGAATTGGCACGCGCACGCGCCATCGACAGTACTTACAACCAGTTTCGGAAAGATTATGACGCGTCCGTTCAAAAAATGCTGGCGGAATATCTGCCGAGCATAGAGAAGGTGCCAAATCTGGAAGATGCGATTGCTAAGTTGCCGATCGGATGGAAAATGTTCTTGAAGATACGCTTGCCCTACCTCTATCATGAAGACAAAGCGCAAGAGTTGTATCTTTTATACCGATTGACGGATATCGCCGAGCGTATCTACCAGCGTCACGTTGACGACGAAGCGCCGCTGAGTGTTGTGTTTGCGTACCACGAGTTATCCATAAAACTTTTGGAAGATTTCGGGTACGATGAGGTTTGCATTGATGCCATTGAGCAAGATGCCGATTACCACAAACACGATTCTTACGGTTTGTATCGCGAAGTCAAACGAGCACTTGCAGAATCTCTGCCCGAGGCACCGAAGCGACTGCAATACTACCTCAACTTCTTGGTACGCAAAATGCTGACCAGTTATGCGGAAGATTTCGCAACGCTTATCTGCAAGCGTCCGAGAGATTTGTTTGGCGACACCATTAACACCGATCGGGAAGCCTATCGCTACCTTGCAGCCGATATGAGCTTACCCCTGTTCTCCTCGTTCATCCTCAACGAAAAATTTGATAAAGCACAGATTGAAGCGTTGATGATGGAAGCCTGATTTTAAGCCCCGCGTTCGCAAGAGCGCGGGGCAACCTGTTTTAAATACACTGTTTTACCATGTCGGTGCCGTATTTATCAGCAGTTGCCGACGTGCACATAACGCAAATGCTTCTGCGCCACATCACGCAACCGATAAATCGTTTCAACCGCTGTGGCCGGAATATCGCTTTTATAACGCGGAAAATAACGACTGATATGCAATGGAATTTCCGGTGATAATGATGCCAACCATGAGGCTTCCTGTTCCATGGCGTCCGGACTGTCGTTTTTGGTCGGAACAACCAACGTCGTTACCTCAACATGGCATTTGTCAAACGAAGCGACAATGGTGTTTTTGACACACTCAAAGTCGCCGCCGACATAATCGTAATATTCCGGCGTAAAGCCTTTCAAATCAATATTCATCGCATCAATAAGCGGCAACAACGCACGCAAAGGTTCCGGATTGATATGGCCGTTGCTGACCAAAACGGTTTTTAAGCCGACCTGATGCAACAACTTAGCGCAATCTCGCACGAATTCATAGCTGATAAACGGCTCGTTATAAGTAAAGGCCACCCCTAAATTACCCTGCGGCTCGCGCGCCAATTGCATTGCCAAATTCACCAATTGTTCCGGCGTAACATCTTGATGTTCGTAGTCGTTGATACCGGCCATGGATATGTGATAATTCTGGCAGAACGGGCAACGCAGATTACACCCGAAACTGCCGACCGACAAAATTTTGCTTTGCGGATAAAAATGATACAGCGGCTTTTTCTCAATCGGATCGAGCGCCAACGACGTGATTTTACCGTAATTAATCGGCACCACGGCACCTTTAACGCAGGCGCGCGCTTTGCAAAATCCCGTTTGTCCTTCGTTTAATTTGCACCGACGCGGACATATCGAACACATGGCCATCAGTGGTGCCTTTCAACGCGAAACGTAAAGACTTGCACCGGTTCATTCGGCGCAATACCGGCTTTTTGCTTCGAAATGGCCAGTTGCTGAGCCACCGTATCAACACCTTCAATATCCGGCAGCAGCAAACCGCGGCGATTGCCGTTTTGCACAATCACGCCGTCAATTTTCGGGTTGAGTGCCGATAAATTCTGCACCGGATGCGACGGCGTCAACACATCAACGCTATACACAATTTCCGCCAGCTCATCGGGACGAACCGGTATAAACCGCGGATCTTGCGAACAGGCCGAAACTGCGTTATGCCAAATTTCCCGCGCAATATTTTCGCGCACCGGCTCAATGGTACCGATACAACCGCGCAACTGTCCGTTTTTCTTCAGCGTGACGAAAACACCGGCGCGATTCTGCAACAATACCGTCGGTAAATTATCCGGAAATGCTATCGGTTTGCCGGTCGTCACAAACGTTTCGACACAGCGATGCGCCCATTGTACAAAAACATCTTCCCGTTGGCGTCTTTTTGCCATCTCGGCTTGTAATTTTTCGGCATATTGCTCACCGAAACGCCGATTTTTATTGTTTCTGCCAACAGTAAACTGCGCCACCCCGTAACCGACACCGAACGGTCCCTCATAAGCCAGTAATTTACTTTTAACGGTTTTACCGTCAAGCGCGCCGGCCATAATTACAAACGAGCGATGTCCGCATTCACCGGCCGCTTCGCAAAATTCCGGTTTTAAATCAAACAAGGCGGCAAAATCACCCTTATCAAGCGCGTCGGTCACGGCGGCATCAAATTGCGGTCCTTCAGCGGCAAAACCGTA
>JAGCYN010000028.1 GCA_017960745.1 Alphaproteobacteria bacterium
AAGCTGGCAGAAATTCAAATGCAAAATGCCATGCTGACACAGCGGTTGGAAAATTTAGAAAAGCGACCGCATTTTGTGTGGCGTTTGTATGAATTTATTCGACATCGTGAGAAAACAACACTCTATGTTTTCGGGATGCCGGTTTTCAAAATCAAACAACAAAAAGTGTATCTTTTCGGAATTCCTGTGTGGAAAGTAAAAGGGAGCAAATAAGATGACAATATATGTTTTTGATATGGACGGAACATTAACGCCGGCACGCCTGCCGATGGAAAAGGCTTTTGCCGCAAAATTTCATCAATGGCAGCAAACGCATAAAAGTTTTATCGCGACCGGTTCCGATTACTTAAAGGTTGAAGAACAGTTGCCGGATTTTATTATCAACAGCTTTACGGGGTTGTTTACCTCTATGGGGAATGTGTTAACCGCGCAGGGACAGCAGATTTATCAAAATAATTTTAAGCCGGATTTAGAGCTGTTGGCGCGTTTGGAAGCGTATCGTCAAAACACGGCATACACCGGCGGTTTGTATCCGAATTATATTGAAGAACGTATCGGGATGATTAACTTTTCGGTGTTGGGACGCGATTGCCCGTATGCCGAGCGCGAAAAATATGCCGCATGGGATAAAACAGCACATGAGCGCGAAACAATTGCCGCCGCATTGCGCAAGGAATTTCCGCAATATGAAATTTCCGTCGGCGGTTCAATTTCCATCGATATCACGCCGCAGGGCTGCGGTAAAGGGCAAATTGCCGCTAAATTACGCCAACATTATCCGGATGATAAAATTATATTCTTCGGGGATAAAACTTTTGCCGGTGGTAACGATTTTGAGTTGGCCGAGGCCTTGCGCCGGTTGGATAACACCGAAATCGTGCAAGTCAGCGGGCCGGATGAAGTTGCGGCGTATTTGCAATTACAGGCTTAAAAAAGACGCGCGAATATTGCCTTGACAAGGCTTCAGGTTTGCAATACCTTGACGTATATTTATACGAACGGGAAATAACAATGAAAAAACAGGAATTGTTGGCACCGGCGGGAGATATTGAGGCCGGATACGCAGCGCTTTATTATGGTGCCGATGCGGTTTATTTGGGGTTGGCAAAATTTTCGGCACGCGCCACCGCAACCAATTTTGATGAGGCGGCCCTCGATGAATTTACGGCCTATGCCCATCATCTTAACCGCAAAGTTTATGCGGCCGTCAACACCGTATTGCAGGAAAGCGAACTGAACGATTTATTGCAAACGTTGGATATTTGCACCCGCTGTCGGGTAGACGGAATCATCATTCAGGATTTAGGTGTGGCGCGGGTTATACGGGATTCCTATCCGTGGTTTGAAATGCATGCCAGCACACAAATGGCGGTGCATAACAAAGAAGGCGCGCTGTTTTTGCAAAAAATGGGGTTCAAGCGCGTGGTGTTGGCGCGCGAATTGACCGCCGTCGAAATTAAAGAAATTGCCGCGATTCCGAATTTGGAAACCGAGGCCTTTATTCACGGTGCCTTGTGTTACTCGTATAGCGGTTTGTGCCAGTTTTCGGCTTTGGAATACGGGCGCAGTGCCAATCGTGGCAAATGCTTGTATCCGTGTCGCGCCGGTTTTATTTGCGGCGGCAAAGAAACGCATTTGTTCTCGATGAAAGATATGGCGTTGCAGGAAAAAGTTCTGCAGATGCCGGTTGATTCGCTGAAAATCGAGGGACGGAAAAAGTCGGCGCTGTATGTGGCTGCGGTGACCGATTATTATCGGCGAATTTTGGACGGCAAAGGTGCCGATACTTCAAGAGCGGAAAATATTAAACAGATCTTTTCGCGGCCGTGGTGCCAATTCCACTTTAACGGCAAAGATAAACAAATTATCGATCGCGATTTTGTCGGACATCGCGGTTTGCTGATCGGCACGGTGGAAAGCATTCATCGCGGTTGGTTGAATTTTTGCACCAATCATAAAATTGCCCGGTTTGACGGTTTGCAAATTGATGCTGCCGGTGATGAAAAACCGTTCGGTTTTTCGCTACAGAAATTATCGGTTAATCATCGTTCGTGTTTCGAGGCCGAAGCCGGCGAAAATGTCAGCGTTGAGTTGCCGCACGGCTATCCGAATTTACAACGCGGCGATAAAATTTATTTGGCATCATCGAGCGCGGTTAAAGGCAATTATCACTATGAAAAACCAAAGCCTCATGCTTGGCGCAATACCCATGAAATTGATGTTTGCGTGCGCGTTGAAAAGACGCTGATTACAGCATCGTGCGGCGGTTATTCAAGCCAAGTTTCGGGCACTTTTGAGCCGGCATCAGCACCGCAAAAAGTATCTGAAGCTATACAGCAGGCGTTTGCCAAAACCGGCGATACCGCCTTTGCTTTACGCAAGTTGGAAATTGAAAATCCGCAACAATTATTTGTGCCGGTGTCGATGTTGAATACCTTGAGGCGCGATTTATATGCGCAGATTGAAGTTGAAAACAAAGGCGGAAAATTGCCGCCGGCGCTCATCAGAACCGCCTCGCAAGCGGCACCGCGGTTTGTGATAAAATTTGACCGACCGGAATACATCAAGCAACTGAGAACCGATGATTTTGCCGAATTTGTTTATTTGATTAACCCGCAAAGCGATATATCGTTGTTGGCTGATTTGCCGAAGCAAAAAGTGCGTCTGGCTTTACCGGCGGTTTGCCGCAAGCCGGCTTTGTATGAAGATATGATTCGGCGCTTGATAAACAGCGGTTATCATAAATGGGAAGTCGGTAATTATTGGGCGCTAAGTTTGTTGCCGGAAACCAAGCAGGATATTGCCTTCGACAGCTCTTTGTATATGCTGAACACGCAGGCGGTCAGTATGGCGTCCGAAAGCGGGGCGGCGCGTGTGACATTGTCGCTTGAAGATACTCGGGAGAATGTTGCCGAGCTGATTAAAAAATCGGGTTTGCCGACGACGCTGATTATGTATCAAGATGTGCCTTTGTTTACCAGCGTCGGCTGTATTCGCGGCAATGATTGCAAGATTTGTCCGCGCGGCGATAAGTGGTTCGAAATGGAAAATCAGGGCAAAAAATTCAAGGCATTGTCGCGCGATTATCAGATGATGCTGTTTGACGATAAGCCGTTTTGTATTGCTTCGGATGTCAAAAATTTGCGGCTGGACTTTTTCAGAATGGATTTTTGTTATCGGGAATACACGGCAGAGCAGGTGGCGACAATCGCCCGCAAACTGATGCGTTTTGAAGATGTTTCCGCTTGCATCAAAGGCAATTTTTTAAATCATAATATCTAACCGGCGTTGTAGGTTTTGATGGCGTCGTCACGCTCAAAAAGATAAAGCAGCGTGCGCAGGTTTTGTCCGCGTTCAGATTGCAGATTACGGTCTTTTTGCAAAATCAGCGCCGCATCTTTGGCTGCGGTTAACAACAAGTCGTTATGAAGGCTCAAATCCGCCAGTTTAAAGTTGCTGAAGCCCGATTGTCTGGTGCCTAAAATTTCACCGCCGCCGCGCAGTTTCAAATCTTCTTCGGCAATTAAAAAGCCGTCTTCGGTTTGTTTCATGGTGTTCAGGCGTTCGCGCGACACCTCGCTTAAAGGATAGCCGTACATCAAAATGCAGTTTGAACTTTCAAAGCCGCGTTTGATGCGTCCGCGCAGTTGGTGCAACTGTGCTAAACCGAAGCGCTCGGCGTGTTCAATAATCATAATGGTGGCGGCCGGTACATTGACGCCGACTTCAATCACGGTGGTTGAAACCAGCAATTTCAACTGACCGTTTTTAAATTTTTCCATCACGGCATTTTTCTCGCTTTCTTTCATTTTGCCGTGAATAAGTCCGACTTGATCGCCGAAGATTTTTTGCAGACTTTCAAAGCGTTCGGTGGCCGCCGATAAGTCAATTTTTTCCGACTCTTCCACCAACGGACATACCCAATAAGCCTGCGTTTGTGTTTGTAATTTGCGCTGTAACGCCGATACCACATCATGAATGCGCGTCAGCGGCATCACGGTGGTGGCAACCGGTTTACGACCGGCCGGCAGTTCGTCAATTTTGGAATATTCCATATCGCCGAATTGCGTTAAAACCAAAGTCCGCGGAATCGGGGTGGCCGTCATCACCAAAACATCGCAAAGCCAACCTTTGGCTGACAAATTCAGACGTTGTTTAACGCCGAAGCGATGCTGTTCGTCAATAATGACATACGCCAAATCTTTGAAGGTTACTTCATCGGTAAACAGCGCGTGGGTGCCGATGAGAATATTAATTTCACCGTTTTGCAGTTTTTGCAACAATTCCTGCCGCGCTTTACCTTTGACGTTGCCGGTTAAAAGAGCCGTGGTAACTCCGATTTCATTGCATAGGGCGGAAAAGCTTTCAAAATGCTGCTGCGCCAAAATTTCCGTCGGCGCCATAATCGCCGCCTGCGCGCCGCATTCCACGGCGTTTAACATCGTCATCAGCGCCACAATGGTTTTGCCGCTGCCGACATCGCCCTGCAACAGCCGTGACATTCGATACGGTGCGTACATATCGCTTTCAATTTCCGCAATCACACGTTGTTGTGCGTTGGTTAGTGTAAACGGCAGATTTTGTAATAACTTTTGTTTTAACGCACCGTTTCCTTGCAACACGCGTCCTTTTTGATGTTTCATCCGCTCGCGAACAATCGCCAACGAAAGCTGATTAGCCAAAAATTCATCATAAACCAGCCGCCGCCGTGCCGGCGATTGCGGGTTCAAATCGGCTTCGGATTGCGGATGGTGAAGCTGAAGGACCGCCTGTTGAAATGATGGGAAATTTTCTTTTTGCAGTAAATTGGCATCATGCCATTCCGGTAAATTCGGCACCACGGCAAGCGCTTGGCGCATCAATTTGCCGAGCATTTTGTTGGTGACGCCGGCGGTCAGCGGATACACCGGCTCGATTTCCGGCATTTGCGACGGCTTGTCGATGTCGGCAACATAATCGGGATGCGACATCTGCAACGCATTGTTGAAAATTTCTATTTTGCCGCTGATGATTTTTTCGGCGCCGACCGGAAAAGTTTTGCTCAAAGAATCGCCGAACGTTTTGAAAAAGACCAAGGTCAGCTGCTCGGTATCGTCTTCAACGCAAATACGATAAGGCTGTTTTTTGTTTTGCGGCGGCAGATGTTCAACCACGCGCACACGACCGGTCCAAATTTTGTTATCCGTTGCGCCGGAAAGCGGAACGCTGCAACGGCGGTCAATCACGGAAATCGGCAAATGCCACACCAAATCAAGCACTTTGCCGCCGTCTAAAAGATTGTGCAACAAAGAGCCGTAGCGGTTGCCGACACCGGAAAGGTTTTCAAGCGGATAAAAGAGCGGATATAAAATACTCGGACGCATGTGAATTAGTCTTTTTTTTGTTGCGATAATACCTGTATTGTATATATTCAAATCAGTTTTGTAAATATGAAAGCGCAATCTATGCAGCAGGATTTTGAACATTGGGCCGATAAAACCGTTACTTCTGTGTGTGACGGTTATGAAGCATTTGTTATTGCAGATCATGTGTCGGCGGAAAAGCCGTTGCTGTATATTGCCAGCGACGGCATCAGTTTGGCGCAGACGGCGGCCATGTTGCGCTATATTCGGCCGGATTTGAAAGTGTTGGAATTTCCGGCTTGGGATACGGTACCGTATGACAGGGTTTCGCCGAGCAGTGCCGTGATGGCCAAAAGAATTGATACCTTGGCACAGATTGTGTTTCATGACGGTAAAACGCCGCTGGTGGTGGTGACCAGTATCGGCGCCGCGTTGCAGAAATTGCCGCCGCTGAAAATTTTTAAGAATGCCGTCAGAGAAATCAGAGTCGGGGCAAAGTTAAATTTTGACGCCTTTCTGCATTATGCGGCCATTAACGGTTATACGCGGGTAGAGCAGGTGATGGAAGCCGGCGAATATGCCGTGCGCGGCGATATTATCGATATTTTTCCGAGCGGCATGGAAAATCCGCTCCGTATTGATTTGTTTGATGATGAAGTCGAGCGCTTGCGGTTGTTTGATGTGATGAGCCAACGCACCATCGGCGAGCTTAAGTCTTATTGCTTCCAAGTGGCCGGCGAGGTGGTTTTAGATGAAAATACCGTTCGACATTTCAGAGAAAAAACTCGGGAGTTTTTCGGCGCCGACGGTATGCATGATGAAATTTATGAAGCGGTTTCCGAGGGGCGTAAATATATCGGTATGGAAAATTGGTTGCCGCTGTTTTATGACGATATGTTGCCGACTTTGTTCGATTATCTGCCGATGGCAACGGTGATCGGCGGTCGCAATGCGGATGAAGCGCTGAAAGCCAAAAGTGAAGGCATTGCCGATTATTATGCAGCCAGAGCCGAGGCCGCGCAAGTTAAAAAAGGATACGGTGCGGATGAGGAGATTTATCGTCCGTTGCCACCGGCAATGCTTTATTTATCCGATGCCGAGATATTGCAGATTTTACAACGCCGCAAAGCAATTTCTTTAACCTCGATGTCGTTGGTGCAGGAAAACAATGTCAGCAATAGCGGTTGTATTCCGGGACGCGATTTTGCGCATGCCCGCCATATGAATTATACGGCCGTGTATCAGGAATTGAAAGATTATCTAGTTGAAAACGGCAAACGGCAACGAATTATTTGCTGTTACAGCGAAGGTTCGCGAGAACGCTTGCTGACCTTGCTCAAAGAAAACGATATTACCGATGTTTTGAAAGCAGAGAGTTGGCAAGAGGCATTGCAAATTTGCCAACATAAAAAAATCGCATTGATTATTACCGAATTGGCACACGGTTTTCGAACGGAAAAATTGTGTCTGATTTCCGAACAGGATATTTTAGGCGCAAGACAGCGTCGACAAAGTAAAAAGGTAACTTCAAAAGATTTTATTGCCGATGTGGCATCGCTTTCCGTCGGCGAGTTGGTGGTGCATATCGAACACGGTATCGGACGGTTTATGGGATTGGAAAATATTACCGCCGGCGGGGCACCGCATGATTGCTTAAAAATTCTGTTTGCGCATGATGATAAGCTGTTTGTGCCGGTGGAAAACATTGATGTGATTTCGCGTTACGGCAGCGATGATGAGCATGTGGCGTTGGATACGCTCGGCGGGGCGGCATGGCAGGCCAAAAAAGCCAAAGTCAAAGAAAAAATCCGTGATATTACCGAAAAGCTGATTAAAATTGCCGCCGAAAGACATTTGAAAACAGCCGCCAATTTTGTGGCCCCGAACGGGGTTTATGAAGAATTTTGCGCCAAATTTCCGTTTAGCGAAACAGATGACCAGCTGCATGCCATTCATGACGTGTTGCAAGATTTGAACGCCGGTGAGCCGATGGACAGATTGGTTTGCGGTGATGTCGGTTTCGGCAAAACCGAAGTAGCATTGCGGGCTGCTTTCACGGTGGCAATGTCCGGATCACAGGTGGCACTAATTGTGCCGACCACACTTTTGGCACGCCAACATTATTTGAATTTCAGCGAAAGAATGGCAGGCTTTCCGCTCAAAGTACGCATGCTGTCGCGTTTATCAACCGCTAAAGAAATCAAACAAACCAAAGAAGGTCTGAAAGACGGCTCGGTGGATATTGTTATCGGCACTCATGCATTGCTCGCTAAAGATATTGTTTTTTCGGATTTGGGTTTGTTGATTGTTGATGAGGAACAACATTTCGGAGTGGTCCATAAGGAGCGTTTGAAGGCCTTAAAATCCGATGTGCATGTTTTGACTTTGAGTGCAACGCCGATACCGCGTACTTTGGAATTATCCTTAACCGGGGTTAAACAGCTCAGCATTATTGCCACACCGCCGGTAGATCGTTTGGCGGCGCGTACGTTTGTAATGCCATTTGATCGCGTGATGACCAAAGAGGCGATTTACCGTGAAAAATTCCGTAACGGGCAGGTGTTTTTTGTGTGTCCGCGGGTTTCCGATATTCCGGAAATGGAAAAAATTCTGCACGATTTGGTGCCGGATGTTAAAATTGCGGTGGCGCACGGACAAATGCCGGCGCGACAGCTCGAAGATATTATGGAAGACTTTGCCGCCCGCAAATATGATTTGTTGTTGTCAACCACGATTATTGAATCGGGGATTGATATGCCGTCGGTGAACACCATGATTATTCACCGCGCCGATATGTTCGGCTTGGCACAGTTGTATCAGTTGCGCGGTCGTATCGGGCGTTCAAAAGTACGCGGCTATTGCTATTTTACGGTGCCGCCGCGTAAAAGGTTGAACCCGACGGCAGAAAAACGGCTCAGTATTTTGCAGGCGTTGGATAGTCTCGGCGCCGGTTTTTCGCTGGCCAGTCATGATATGGATATCAGAGGTTCCGGTAATGTTTTGGGAACGGAACAATCCGGCCATATCAAAGATGTGGGTATTGCACTGTATCAACACATGCTCGAAGAGGAAATCAATCGGCAAAAGGCAGTTGGATTGAACGATATTGCCGGTGTTGAACAAAACACCGAATGGGCGCCGCAAATTACCACCGGTATTCCGCTGATGATTCCGGAAAATTATGTGTGTGATTTGGGTGTGCGACTGGGTTTATATCGCCGCATCGGTGCTTTGAAAACCGCCGAAGAGCTTTTGGATATGCGGGAAGAATTGGTTGACCGTTTCGGGGCTTTGCCGCCGGAAGTGGAAAATCTGTTGCAGACCATTGAAATTAAGCAACTTTGCTATAAAGCCAACATTGCCAAGATTGATGCCGGTGCTAAAGGAATTTTAATCAGTTTCCATAACAACACGTTTGCCGCGGCCGATGAATTGATCGATTTGGTCACAAAATCGTTTGGCGTGTTAAAAATCCGGCCGGATCAGAAGCTGTTTTATGAGCGTGATTTGTCATCGTATGCGGTGCGCACGGAAATGATTAAAAAGGTTATTTTGAAACTGATAGGCCTGTTGGAGGAATAATGTGTTGCAGAAAGTCAAAATAATGCTTTACAAATCAAAAATATATGTTATATGTGTTGACAACAATAACAAATATTATAATGAGTGGAGCTGAAAAGCCCCGCTTTTTTGTTAGGAAAAACGATGCAGAAACATTATTTGGAAAATTTGATTGAACCGATTGTTACCGCTCAGGGTTTTGAGTTGGTACGGGTGATGAATACGGGCGGCGAAACCCGTCCGACCTTACAGGTGATGATTGATGTGGCTGATCATTCGCGTGATATTACGGTAGATGATTGTGCCGCGGTCAGCCATGCGTTGTCTGATATGCTCGATGAAAAAGACCCGATAGAAAATCAGTATTCTTTGGAAGTCAGCTCACCGGGGTTGGACAGACCGCTCACCAAGTTAGAACATTTTAAACGCTATGTCGGATATGAAATTCGTTTGGAAACGGAAGAAAAAATTGAAAACAGAAAGCGTTTCAAAGGAAAAATTACAGATGTCGCCGGAGAAAACATTATTCTGACGGCAGATGAAGCTCAATACACAATACCGTTTGCGGCTGTCAGCAAAGCCAAGCTGGTTGTAACGGACGAGTTGTGGAATGAATATATGGCAGCTCACGAAGCTGTTGAACTCTAATTTTTTAAACGAGAGGAAAAAATGGAAAGTTTGGAAAATATGCCGAGACCTGAAATTGTAGCCGTTGCGGATGCAGTTGCCAGAGAAAAAAATATTGATAAGGAAGATGTTTTTGTGGCCATGGAAGTTGCCATTCAAAAAGCCGGACGTACAAAATACGGCTTTGAGCACGATATCAGAGCTCAGATTGACCGCAAAACCGGTGCTATTTCTTTATCTCGCTATCGTGAAGTGGTGGCTGATGATGCGTTGATTGAAAACGAAGCCGCTCAGATTCCGCTGAAACTGGCGAAGGCATATGATAAAAAATACAAAGTCGGTGATTTTATTATTGATGCGTTGCCGCCGATTGATTTCGGTCGTATTGCCGCTCAAACCGCTAAGCAGGTGATTATGCAAAAGGTTCGTGAAGCTGAGCGCAATAAACAATATGAAGAATACAAAGAAAAAATCGGAACGATTATCAACGGTACGGTAAAGCGTGTTGAATTCGGCAATACGGTATTGGATATCGGTAAGACCGAAGCTGTTTTGCGTCATGATGAAGTTATTCCGAGAGAAAAATTCAAAAACGGCGATCGCGTTCGCGCTTATGTTTTAGATGTTCGCCGCGAAGTAAAAGGTCCGCAAATTTTCTTATCTCGTACTTGTCCGGAATTTATGGCTAAATTGTTTACCCAGGAAGTGCCGGAAATTTATGACGGTGTGGTTCAAATTATGGGCGTGGCGCGTGATCCGGGTTCTAAGGCAAAGATTGCGGTTCGTGCCAATGATAAGACGATTGATCCGGTTGGTGCTTGCGTCGGTTTGCGCGGTATTCGCGTTCAGGCCGTGGTTACCGAATTACAGGGCGAAAAAATCGATATCGTTCCGTATTCCGAAGATAAGGCACAATAGATTGTCAGCGCTTTAGCACCGGCTGAAGTGACCAAAGTGGTGTTGGATGAAGAAAACAATCGTATTGAAGTTGTGGTTGCCGAAGATCAATTATCATTGGCTATCGGTCGCCGCGGTCAGAACGTTAAATTGGCTTCGCAACTGGTTGGTGCCAATATTGATGTATTGACCGAGGAGCAGGAACAAGAACGCCGCTCTAATGAAAATAAAGTTCGCACCCAGCGCTTTATGGAAGCTTTGGATGTTGATGACATGATTGCGCATTTACTGGTGGCCGAAGGCTTTACCACCGTTGATGAAATTGCGTTGGTTGACCAGAAAGAACTGGCTGAAATTGAAGGCTTTGATGAAGATGTGGCTGCTGAATTGCAAAATCGTGCGCGCGAATTTATTGAAAAGCGCAACAAAGAATTTGTCGCCAAGAGCAAGAAGTTGAAGATTGATGAAAGTCTGCAAACCGTTCAGGGCTTGGATCAGGATATGATTATTACCTTGGCTGAAAAAGGTATTAAGAATATCGATGACCTGGCAGATTTGGCTGCAGATGAGTTGTTGGAACTTTTAAGCGATTCCGTGATTACGGAAACCGAGGCCAACAGCATCATTATGTCGGCGCGTGAACATTGGTTTACCGATGAAGAAGGTGCCGATAAATAGGTAAGGGCAGAAGATGGCTGAAAGTTTGGAAACAAGAAAATGTATCCTTAGCGGTAAGACCGCAAGCAAAGACGAACTCTTGCGCTTTGCGGTTTTGCCGGACGGCCGTTTGATTCCGGATTTCAATAAGAAACTGGACGGGCGCGGGGTATATCTTTCCAATTCCAAACAGATGCTCATCGGATTAACGCAAAAAGAAAAACCTTTGAATAAGATATTGCACAAAAACGTGGTTATTGATGCGGATTTGCCGCAGATGGTAGAAAATATTTTGTTCCAAAAGGCTTTGGATGCGGTTAATTTGGCCCGCAAAGCAGGTGATTTGGTTTTGGGGTTTGAAAAGGTTCGGATGGCTATAACAAAAGGTAAGGCCGCCTTTGTAATAGAAGCAAAAGATGCCGGTGATGACGGTAAGCAGAAAATTGCAGCAATGGCTAAAGAAATTGAAACCATAAACGTATTTGATACGGCAGCTATGAGCAACGCGCTGAATAGAGAAAATACTGTCTATTTGGCGATATTGAAAGGCCAAACGGCTGAGATGGTGCATCAGGCGTTGATACGTTATCAGACTTTTGTGAACGAATAACAGGGAACTAGGTATATGACGGAAGAAAGTTCGAAAGAAAAATTGACATTATCCAAAAAATCGACTCTTACTTTGAAAAAGGTCGTGAAGCCGGCGGCGTCCGAAGGACGTAAGGTGGTGCAGGTTGAGGTGCGTAAAAAACGCAATATTACCGCCCCGAAAGCCGCTGATACGCCGAAGGTTGAGATTGATCAGGAGACGGCTCAAAAGTTGAAACTTTTGGCAGAGGCCAAAGAGCATGATGCCCAAAGATTGCAGAAAGAAAAAGAAAAAGAGGCATTGCGTCGGCAACAGGAAATTGAAAATGCCAAAGAACAGGAAAAAATAGCCGCGGAAAAAGAAGCGCAAAAGGCCGCCGAACTCGAAGCCGCAAAGCAAAAGAAGGCCAAAGCCGAAGAAAAAGCTGCCGCACCTGCCGCCAAGCCGCAAACAGAAACGACATCGTCAGAATATCGTAATAAAAAGTCTAAAGATTATGATGATTTTGATGAAGACGAAGACGGCGAGTATTACAAAAAGTCGCGCAAATCTTCCGGTGCTTCCGAAAAACAGGCCATGACCAAGGAAGAAACCTTTGAGCAGGAACGCAAAAAGATTCAAAAGCGCAGCTTTGAAATGCAGCGCCGCAACAACAAAGTCAATGTCAATAACTACATGGTCGGCGGCGATGATGATGACGATGATTACGGTTATACGCCGCATCGCCACCATAAGAAGAAACAGCCGAAGCCGGTGGTGCAAACACAAGTGCCGCAGGAAAAGGTGATTAAAGAGGTTATTTTGCCGGAAACCATTACCGTTCAGGAATTGGCAAACCGTATGGCCGAAAAGAGTGCCGATGTGATTAAACGCCTGATGTCTATGGGCGTTATGGCAACCATTAACCAGTTAATTGATGCCGATACGGCGCAAATTATCGTTGAAGATATGGGACACAAAGTGAAGCGCGTGTCCGACAGCGATGTTGAGGACGGGTTGACCGGTCCTGACGATAAACCGGAAGAATTGTTGCCACGGGCACCGATTGTCACGGTTATGGGACACGTTGACCATGGTAAGACCTCACTTTTGGATGCGTTGCGCGAAACCAATGTGGTGGCTAAAGAAGCCGGCGGTATTACGCAGCATATCGGTGCTTATCAGATTACTTTGTCGAACGGTCAGAAAATTACGTTTATTGATACGCCGGGACACGAAGCGTTTTCCGAAATGCGTGCTCGCGGTGCGCAAGTGACGGATATTGTGGTATTGGTGGTGGCTGCCAACGATGGCGTGATGCCGCAAACGGTTGAAGCTATTCGTCACGCACAAGCGGCAAATGTACCGATTGTGGTTGCTATTAACAAGATTGATTTGCCGGGTGCTGATCCGATGCGCATCAAGACCGAATTGTTGCAATACGGTATCGGTGTTGAAGAGATGGGCGGTGAGTCGTTGTGTGCCGAGATTTCGGCGAAAAAACGCATCAATATTGATAAATTGGTTGATGCCATTTTGTTGCAGGCTGAAATGCTTGATTTGAAAGCTAATCCGAACCGTTCGGCACAAGGTACGGTGGTGGAAGCCAAAATGGAAAAAGGTCGCGGTTCGGTGGCAACCATGCTGATTCAGCGCGGTACATTGAATGTCGGTGATATCATCATTGCCGGTAAGGAATGGGGACGTGTGCGTGCCATGTTTAACGAATTCGGCAAAAAGGTCATGGTGGCAACGCCGGCAACCCCGGTTGAAGTGGTCGGCATGCAGGGTACACCGATGGCCGGTGATTCGTTTGTGGTGGTTCATGATGAAGCTCAAGCGCGCGAAGTTACCGGATATCGTATCCGCAAAGAGCGTGATGCCAAGATGGTGGCTAACACCAAGTCGGCTATGGAACAAATGATGGATAAAATTAAATCAGGTGAATCCAAGCACTTGTCAGTTGTTATTAAGGCTGATGTTCAAGGTTCTATTGAGGCCATTGAGGGCAGTTTGAAGAAACTTTCCAATGATGAAGTTTCGGTACAAATTCTGCACTCGGCAGTCGGTGCTATTTCCGAGTCCGATGTGACCTTGGCGCATGCTTCCGATGCCTTGATTATCGGCTTTAACGTTCGTGCCAATGCGCAAGCGCGTGATATGGCGCATCGCGACGGTGTTGATATTCGTTATTATTCGATTATCTATACGGTGGTTGACGATGTGAAGAAAGCCCTTGAGGGTATGTTGACGCCGGAATTGCGCGAGAAGATTCTCGGCTATGCACAAATCCGCAATGTCTTCAATATTACCGGTGTCGGTAAAGTTGCCGGCTGTATGGTCACCGAAGGCATGGTTAAACGCGGTGCTAAGGTCAGATTGTTGCGCGATAACGTGGTGATTCATGACGGCGCCTTGAGCCAGCTGAAACGTTATAAAGATGACGTTAAGGAAGTTAAAGAGGGCTTTGAGTGCGGTATGAGTTTTGAAAATTACAGCGATTTGCAGGTTAACGATTCAATCGAGTGCTACGAGGTTGAAGAAATCGCCAAGACGTTGTAATAAAGGAGAGTGTTATGGGAGAAAAGTTGTCTAATCGCCAATTGCGCGTCGGGCAGGAAGTGCGCCGCGTGTTGGCAGAGGCCATCGAAAAAGGGGAAGTGCGTTCGCCGGAAGTCAGCGAAGCTTTCATTACCATTACCAATGTGATTATGTCGCCGGATTTGAAGTATGCCACGGTTTATTTAATGACTTTGAACGGCAAAAATCTCGGGACGATTTTGGAGCAGCTGACGGCAGACCGTTGGATGTTTAAGCGGATGATTGCCGATAAGTTGCAACTGCGTTATACGCCGGAAATTAACTTCCGTGCCGATGATACCTTTGCGGAAGCCGAGCGTATCAATAAACTGATGCATGATCCGAAAGTAATGGCGGATTTGGAAAAGCCGGTTGAGGATAACGAAGAAGAATAAAGAAAAGCCGCCTGCGGGCGGTTTTTTTGTATCATCAATATTTAAAATCAGCAAAGCCGCCCCCAAAAGGAGACGGCTTCACATATAGGATAATTAAAAAATCTCGCAACCGAAAAGGTTTATTCAACCTTCTCAAAAGAACTGATGGCAATCAGATTGTCTTCAGTCTTGTTGTAGGAAATTTTAACTTTGTGGGCATCCCAGCGCACTTCCGGCAAAATTGTGGAATAAGCATAGAAGGTTTTGCCATTTTGTCCTTCTAGATGGAAGTAATATACGTTACCTTCCTGTACGCGCTCCACCACATTAGCCTCAAGCGTCAACTCGTTCTGCTCATCGGCAAATTTGACAGCCTTGGTGCTCTTGTTTTTATGGAAAGAAGTCAGATATGAATTCTTAGCCTCTTCCAATGTCTCACCATAACCCCAAACGTCCTTATCATCGGCTGAGCAAAAACCATAGTATTTCACGGTGTAATCCTTGGTGGATACATAAGTCGCAAAATACGTCTTTTGTCCTTCAATGTTATAGAAAATCGGTTCAGAAAGTGCAAGCACTCCTTGCTCAATTTTCGCATTGATGTTCTCTTTGTTGTTAGACTCGAGAACGCGGGCAGCTTCTTGCTCGGAAATACCGCGACGACGGAAATATGTGGCTTCACCCGTACGGGTATTGACCAACATATATCCTTGTGTACCGACTTCATCAGACTGAGCCTGAATTCCGACGTAGTAGTAGCAACCGTTTTCGGTTTGTACCACGTCCATACCATCGCAGGCTTGTGTCAGACCTTCGTTGTTGGACCAGTGAATATATCCGTTCTTGTAATCGCCCCAGCAATAAATGCGATCGTAGACGATGTCCTTAGGATAAATCAGGTCAACAAATTCGGGGGCATCCTGAGGAGAATACCACTTAATGTCGCCGGTCTGCAAATCGCAACAAGCAACGCCGGTAACGACGGGAGTGCTCAAAGCAATGCTGTTTTCCATTGTTGTTACAGGACTCCAAGGACGGCCGTTTTCGTCAATTTCGAAATCAAAATCATCTAAAATGACGTTGCCATAGCCGTGGCTACGCATGTGACGTTCCAAGTTCTTAGAGAACCATGCACCGTTTGTATACACCATTTTTATTGGTTCACCATTGACTGCGGTTACGATTAAGACAAAGTTCTCATCGCAAGCGTCAACGAGGACGTATGCGGGAGAATAACCGGTTTTGTTCCATGTCCAGAAGGACTTATGCTCCAATGGAGCAACGTAGAACAGACGGTTCTCGCCACAAACACGCACATCACCTTCTGGTGTGGTTGCAATGAAGTCGCCACTCCAAGACTGTTTTGTAAATTCTGCAATTTCATATGTTGTTTTGAAATCACCCATCTTGGTAAGGCCAATTCTTTTAGCAACAACAGGATTCACAGTACAGATATGCTTGTTGCTGGTTGCAGCAACTATGGTATCGGTCACACTTTCTGGCACCTCGGTTACTTGCAACATTTTCTGGCGATAATCCGTGTGGAACCAGTCCCAACTGTAAATAGCAGAACCGATTAAACCAAGGAAAATAACCAATGTAGCAATGCCGAACGGTGGTACTGTTTCCTCGCCGTCATCAACCATGATAGCCGTTACAGCCCAGAGAATGAGCACAAACAGTAATACCTGAATGTACAGTGTCGATGTGTCAAAAGTAATGACGCTACAAGCAAAGTAGTTGATACCTAAGAACACCAGACCGATGATGGCACCAATGACAGCACCTGTGAGTAAGGAAGCAATCCGGCTTTTGCCATCTCCCATTCCAAACCACATCATGACGACGGTTGTAATAACAAAGAAAACACCGCTGAGCAACAAATATGTACCCATTTTTGTAAAACTTTACAATCTCGCAAGATTGAAGGATTCCAAGCCATTAAAAGTCATATAAAATAATGTAATATCGTCTATCAATATACAAGTTTTTGCCATTTTTGTCAATAAAAATCGCATATTTCTGTTGTATTCCGGTTTGCTTTTCGTTATACTTTGCTGAAACGGAGGAAGCATGCAAATCAGCGCAAAATATCAGGCGGTATTGGAAATTATGCAAAAAGTCTGGCAAGATCAGTATCCTGCCGATAACATTATCAAAGAATATATGCGCGCGCGCAAGTATATCGGTTCCAAAGACCGCAAATTCGTTACCAATACGGTGTGGGATATTATTCGCCATCGCTCGCGCTTGGAGTTTGATTGCGGCTGTTGCGAGCCGCGGATGCTACTGTTAACTTATCTCAAAGATGAAGATTTTGATATTATCGCCGATGGTTCGGAATACGGTTTGGCGCCGCTCGAAAAACATGAAAAAGAAAAATTGGCGCATTTGAACGAAGACGTTTATCCGGAATATATTGAAAACGAGTGTCCGAAATGGCTGTATGAACAAATCGGCAACGCAGCATTGGCGACGGCGTTGAATACCACGGCACCAGCGGATATCCGCGCCAATTTTATCGGTCGCGAGGAGGCCAAAGACAAGCTGCAAAAAGAGGGACTTTTCTTTTCTTTAACGCCTTATTCGCCGTATGGTTTGCGCTCGGAAGAAAGAGTGAATTTACAGAACTGCATCGCCTACCAAAACGGCGAAATCGAGGTGCAGGACGAGGCCTCGCAACTCGGTGCGATTTTGTGTGATGTGCGTCAAGAACATAAAATTATTGATTATTGTTGCGGCGGGGGCGGAAAAAGCCTGTTGCTCGGTGCTATTTTGAAAAACGGCGGCACCATTTGGGCGCATGATAAAAATAAAAAACGCATGGAAGATTTACCAAAACGCGCCGAGAGGCTCGGAATAAAAAACATTAAGACCGTTGACAACATCAAACCGAGTGATTTGTTTGACCGTTTTATTATTGATGCCCCGTGTTCGGGCAGCGGTACTTGGCGGCGTTCGCCCGATGCCAAATATCGGCTGACACCGAAACAGCTGAAAGCCATTGAACAGGCACAGCACGAAATTTTGGAAATTGCGGCAACGCACTTGACAGCGGACGGGCGAATTGTGTATATGACCTGTTCGGTGTTGCCGGCGGAAAACGAACAGCAAATTACGGCGTTTTTGGAACGCCATCCGGAATTTGAAACCGTCGATATGGAAAAATTGTGGGAACGCAAGCTCGAAATTCCGTATCCGTTGACGGAAAAACGCTGGCTCAAATGTTCGCCGCTGACCACCAATACCGACGGCTTTTTTGTGTGTGTTTTACACAAGAAATAATCTGTAATGTTTTGTGTGTTGCAAACGCCTCGCAAGTGTTTTAGGCTATACCTATAAAAACAACTTACGAAAGGATATGTTTATGGCTAAAATTCATGCAACCGCTGTTATCGAAAATGGCGCACAGATTGCTGATAGTGCGGAAATCGGGCCTATGTGCTGGATTAGTTCGCAGGCAAAAATCGGCGAAAATGTTAAACTCTTGGGACAAGTAACGGTATTCGGAAATACCACAATCGGCGAGGGAACCATTGTTTTTCCGGGTGCCAGATTGGGGTGCGGTCCGCAGGATCACGGCAACGAATTTCAGCCGGAAGCCAAGCTGATTATCGGTAAAAACAACATCATCAGAGAAAACGTTACCATGCATTCCGGTACTCCGAAAGAGCATTTTACCACGGTTGTCGGCGACGGCGGTATGTTTATGATTAACTCGCATATTGCTCACGATTGCGTGGTCGGAAATAATGTGATTATGACCAATAACGCGGTTATCGGCGGCCATGTTCACTTGGGCGACGGTGTGATTTTGGGCGGCAACTGCGCCGTGCATCAGTTTGTTCATATCGGCCGTAAGGCGATGGTCGGCGGTGTTTCCGGTGTGGCACGCGATATTATTCCGTTCGGTATTGCCAACGGTATGCCGGCCAGCTTGCGCGGTTTGAATGTGATTGGTATGAGCCGCAGCGGTATCGACGAACATACCATTAAATCTTGCACGCGCGCATTTATGTATATTTTCAAAGGCAAGGAAGGCACATTTGTTGAACGCGTTGAAAAGGCATTCGAAAAATTTGCCGATAACCCGATGGTTATGGAACAACTCGAGTTCATCAAAGAATCTTTGGCCGGCAAACGCAATATTACCATTGCCGAGCAATAATCTTTTTGAAGATAAAAGGAAAGGGGCTTTTCAGCCCCTTTTTTTGATTGTTGTTTGTTCTTGTTACGAATGATCCAAGAACGAGCGCAATTTTTTCGAACGGCTCGGATGTTTGAGCTTGCGTAACGCTTTGGCTTCAATCTGACGGATACGCTCACGGGTAACATTGAACTGTTTGCCGACTTCTTCCAAAGTGTGGTCAGTGTTCATACCGATACCGAAACGCATACGCAATACGCGCTCTTCACGCGGCGTCAAGGACGACAAAATGCGGGTACAGGTTTCCTTCAAATTGGTGTGAATAGCCATATCCAAAGGCTGCATCGCGCTCTCGTCGGCAATAAAATCGCCCAGCGAGGAATCTTCCTCATCACCGACCGGTGCTTCCAAACTGACCGGTTCTTTAGCAATTTTCATCACCTTGCGGATTTTATCAAGCGGCATCGAAAGACGTTTTGCCAACTCTTCCGGCACCGGTTCGCGTCCCATTTCCGACAACATTTGCCGCGAGGTGCGTACCAGTTTGTTGATGGTTTCAATCATGTGTACCGGAATACGAATGGTGCGGGCTTGGTCGGCAATCGAACGGGTAATTGCTTGGCGTATCCACCATGTTGCATAAGTCGAAAATTTATAGCCGCGGCGATATTCAAACTTATCAACCGCTTTCATCAAGCCGATGTTGCCTTCCTGAATCAAATCCAAGAACTGCATACCGCGGTTGGTGTATTTTTTCGCAATCGAAATCACCAAACGCAGGTTGGCTTCAATCATTTCCTTTTTGGCGCGCTCGGCCTCGCGTTCACCGCGTTTGATGGTATCAACCATTTTGCGATATTCGCTGATCGGTAAATCACATTCTTGTGCCATCTGAGCCACGTTTTGACGGATTTCAACAATCTCATCGTGATATTTTTCAACAAACGCTTTCCAATGCTTATCTTTTTTGGCGGAAACCTTATCCAGCCAATTCGGATCCAATTCCGATTTTTGATATAATTCCAAGAAATCTTCGCGTTTGATTTTGCAGGAGAGGGCATAACGCAACAATTTTCCTTCCTGCGCCATTAAGCGGTTGTTCATATCATTCAGCTGTTCAACCAAATATTCGATTTTGCTGTTGTTCAGATGAATGGAATTCATCAGTTCAATCAGTTCTTTTTTCAGCTTAATGTATCTTTTTTCGGTCGACGGAATGATTTTGCGACCGGACAGAATCGACGCCATGCGCTGACCTTGAATTTTTTTCAGGTCATCATAGTAGTTGGAAATTTTTTCCAAAGTATCCAACACCGGTTGCAACAGCATATTTTCCATGGTGGTGATAGAAGTGGAATTGTGCATTCCTCCCTCGGAATCGCCGTCATCATCTTCGCCGGATTCATCGCTTTCTTCGTCATCCATTTCGTTGATGTTTTCATCATCGGATTCATCGATATCATCATCAACATCGCCGTCCAAATCAATATCGGAAGCTAAATCATCGTCAATTTCATCCAGATTCTTTTCGCTGATTTCTTTGGTTACTTTGTCAAAGTCTTCAACGTTCGGGGTTTCATTATCGTCATAAGCCATGGCTTCGGCATCATCGCCGTACATCATTTCTAAGTCAACAATGTCGCGCAGCTGAATGGCGCCGGAAACCAACTGGTCACGCCAATCGGAAATTGCTTTAATGGTCATCGGACTTTCGCACAAACCGCCGATCATCACGTTTTTGCCGGCTTCAATACGTTTGGAAATGGCAATCTCGCCTTCGCGGGACAGCAATTCCACCAACCCCATCTCTTTGAGGTACATTCTGACCGGATCGTCGGAATGGCCGATGTCTTTGGCATCGATATTGCCGACATTTTCTTCTTCGTTTTCGTCATCATCGTAGACGTATTCTTCCGTTTCGCCGGCATCATCTTCATCGACATCGGCTGCCGATGTAATATTAATACCCATTTCCGAAATGGCAGACATGATATCTTCCAGCTTTTCGGAAGACATTTTTTCCGGAGGCAGAATTTTATTCAGCTCCTCCATCGTGATATAACCGGTCTTTTTACCTTTGGCAATTAAGTGTCTGACAGCCGCACCGAGCCCATCGCTCATTGCGTCGCCAGCTGTGTCATCATCATACAAATCTTGATTGTTTTTCTCAGCCATGACGTCCCTTATAAAATCGATTTTATACCCTTTTAGGGTGTATATATTTTGCTAGCCGCAATATATGTATATAATTTTTGTTGAAATGTCAACAGCGGATTATCATCTTTCCCATAAATATTTTGGTTAATCAGTGGAAAGTCAGTTGTTCTGTGCCAAGATTAAATCTCTTTCTTTGGTCAGTTGCTTATAGCGCTCGTAAATATCCGAGGAGTTTGATTGCTGCTCATTCATTATTTTAACACATTCTTTAATATCTGCATCTAATTGTTTTAACTGAATTTCATACAAACATTTATCAAGTTCGCCGCGAACATCAAGCATGCCGGTTTTTTGCATTTTATACATGTTGACTTCCCATAGTCCGCCGATGGCTTCGGCAAAGTTGAGCTTAAGCTTTTCCAAAAGAATATCGCTGTCAAGATGTTCATCGGTCTGGTTGATTTCGATAATTTCGGCCAAAATCTTCGCCATCACCGAATCATTGATTTCAAAAGCGGTGATTTTTTCTTCATAGCGACCGATGAGTTCCGGATAAGTAATCATGCCGGCCACCATATTGCGTAAAATTAAATCATTGAGCGGCGGCTTTTTTACAAAATTGTAGCTGTTCTTTTGTTCATTTTTTACTTTAGATGTTGTGCTATTTGTATTTGTTTTTGTGTTATTTTTCTTATATATTGAACCGCGACCGAAAGTTTCGTAAATGCGCCGTTTCATTTCCTGCATATAATAGGAGCGAA
>JAGCYN010000002.1 GCA_017960745.1 Alphaproteobacteria bacterium
ATTGATGACGGTGGTTTTACCGGCTTCGTCTGCTCCGGAAACAACAACATAAATACCATAATCTTTGGCTGTAATGGTTCCCGAGTTTTTGACATATACTTCATTGGATACCGATTCGCCCGGATCAACATAAATACCATAACCTTTTGTAGCTGTGATGGTACCTTCGTTTCTGACATAGATTTCGCCGGATGATTCCGTCGGCTTAATATAGATACCGCTACCGTTAGCAGATATTATTTTACCGCTCGGGCTGTTCACAACACTGCCGGCCGCTTTCATATAAATAGCGTGTTCTTTAGCTGAAATAGTGCCTGAATTTGTAATGTTGACACTACCGCCGGAACTTTCACTTTCACTCTGATCAACCAAAATACCATAACCTTGAGTAGAACTTCCGGAACCAGAACCCTGTCCGGTAACCGTTATTACACCACTGTTTTCGATACGACCGGATGATTTGAAAATAACACCGCTTCCGCTTTCGGTGGATATAACTTCCCCACTGTCATAATTGATAAATACCGAATCTTCGCCTTCCAAAACAACGGCATCACCGTAAGCTGTTTGTATCGTGTCATAATTTTGCACGAATGTATTGGTGGCAACCGATTGAATACTGGCACCAGTTTCAACAAAAATACTTCCGTAGTTATTGATGGAAACATTTTCCGGCACAGAACCTTCTTCCGATAGTTTAGCAACATAGATGCCGTGTCCGTTTTGCAAATCATTAACCATTATACTGCCGTAGTTTTCAATAAAACTGTCGCTGGCTGAAGAAAGAATGCCGAAAATGTTACGGCTGCTGCTGTCTCCGACCAGAATATTTGCCCCCTCATCGTTATAAAATGACGAATGTCCGCCCATAATAACGGCAGCGACATTGCCTATATGATAACTTTCATCTGTTTTGATGGTTTTTTTGTTTCGGATAATTGTGTAATTCTCACCCTCACTCCCTGCGGAATCCGCATAAATACCGATAGAGTATTCTTTTTTCATGTTAATGATGCCGTCATTAATCAGCGAGGCCCTGCCGGAAGAAGCCGAAGCCATGGCAGCAGACATGAAAGAATTGGTTTGAATTTCTCCTTCGTTGGTAATGGAAGCAAAGTTGCTGGTTGAATCACCCAAAAACATACCGACCGATTGCGATTCATTTTCATCGTTATTTTCTTCGATAATAATATAACCTTTATTGACGGCTTTTCCTTGTGTGGTTTCAACAGACATGGCTGATGTAAACGATGAACCGTTAATGTTAATGGTCGCATCTTCTTCATTGTATGCTTCTTCGGTTGTTGATGAAGGATCGGAACCTTCGGAAGATTCGCCATCATACGCCGCGTTTTTGGTGGTCATTACATTAGCTTTGATAACCAGTTTATAATTCAGGAAAGGATTGGCGGCCGTGCCTTTGGTGGCAATTTCTTCTGCCTCAGCCTTTGAAGTTGTGTTATAGTTGATGATGTAATTGTTGACAATAGTGCTGTAATAACCGCCGAAAACCGTGCTATCTGTGGCACTGCGCTCGATGGTGATGGTGCCGTCATTGGTTAAAAAGACGCCGCCGGAAAAATCGTTTTTCATGGCAACGGAATGATTGGAATAAATAACGATTTTACCTTTGTTTTCCAAAGATACCTTGGTGCCGTCGCCGGAACCGTACATACCGATATTGTTCTTATACAAGGTATCTTGTTGCGTGCCGGTATGCGTACCCAAAACGATTGTGCCGTTTTTGTTGTTGTTTAAAGAACCGCCGTTGTAAGACGCCATACCGTAGCTGTTGCTACCTTCAATGGTGATAGTATTGTTATTAACTAAAGACTGTGTGTTTCCGGTATAAAGTCCGGATATGGTTCCCGTACCTTCCGAGGCGAGCATACCGTAGTTGGTAATGGAATTGCCGGAAGTGGTTTTTACCAGTATTGTGCCGTTATTGGTCATGTTGGCACCATGAACGGATTGCATGGCGGCGCCGATGGCATTTTCTGTTTGGCCTTCACCGCTTGATTCACTGGCGTTACCGTACTCGGTAAAGTTTAAGATTACTGTACCGGTATTGGTTGCTGTGGTATTGGCATCGGCCCGAATACCGACAATGCCGCCGGTTCCCTTGCGTAAAGACAGGTCTTTAGCCATAGAATAAACGCCGGTATAACCGAGATTGATGCTTCCGAAATTCTCAATACTGACAGCTTCGGCGCGGTTGATGTTTTTGGAGCCGTTCAAAAAGTCATCATCCAAAAAACTACCCATTCCCAGAGCGGTGACTTGAACGCTGGTAGCGGTTCCGCCATCACCGGCACTGATATCGATTTTACCGTTTGATCCGTTCATAAGCTGAATAATCTTGCCTTTAACTTCGTTGCCCGAATTTAAAATCATCGCTTCCATACCGGTCAGTCTGCCGGAAATGGTCGGGACGGCTTGCGTAACAATGCTGGCAGACAAGCCGAGTTGTTCAGCTAAACCGGTTTGTCCGTCCGTTTGAGAGCTGTTTTTAATGGTTGCGTGCGAGGCTGTGCCGCGAATATCGCCGTTATTGATGGCAATTGAGTTGGTATCGGCATACATACCGATCAGCGTGTATGTGTCTTTTTCGTTTTCACCGTTAAGACTCAAATCAATACCGAAAGTGTCACCGGTAGCCGGAGATAAAATGCCTGAGGCATTGTTGGTGGCTGTTCCTTTTTCGCTGGCCACCATACCGATAGCCGCATTATAAGCGCTGGCGTGAATATAACCTTTATTAACCGCATAAGAATCCTGACCGAGGGCAATCATACCGACAGTACCGGAATTTAATTCCACAATGCCTTGCTCGGTATTGGTATAAG
The DNA here is from genome assembly GCA_017960745.1 of Alphaproteobacteria bacterium. GTDB lineage: Bacteria > Pseudomonadota > Alphaproteobacteria > RF32 > CAG-239 > RUG410. The sequence continues at coordinate 2,847 of JAGCYN010000002.1, forward strand.
TACCACCGTCTTTGGCGAGCAAACCGGCGCGAAGATAATCGGTGTTTTTCAAAATACCGTCATTCAAGTTCATAGATTCGATTTTTTCGGTTTTATCGTTTTCAACCGTAACGGTTTCGGAATTGCTGGCATAGCCACCGGTTGAACGACGCGGACCGTTTCTGGAAGTAGCAATGGCACCTAAACTGTTAAATTCTTCCTGATGTTCCTCGCTGTGGTGCTTTTTACCGCCGCCTTTTGAGGCAGAAATAGCAATGGCTGTTGCACCGCCGATGAGCGCTACACCGCCTAAAATCCACCAAAATCTCGGTGAAAAACTGAAACTTTCGCGGCCGATGGAACTGTATGCTTCGCGAGCATTGGAGTTAATGGAAACGGTTCTGGATGAATTTACGAAATCTTCGTAATGACTGATGTTTTGAGTACAAGGATGGCGCGGATTGGCTCCGGCGGCGCGAAATGCGTTGTATGTATAGGAATCTCGGTTTTTGGCAGCAACACATAATCCGGTATCGCCGTTGCCGTTCACGGAATCGATGTTCAAACCGCGATTTACCGAAGCACGCAAAGCTTCAACTTTGCCTCTTTGGGCTAAACCGTACATCTGATCAAATGAAACCGGTGATAATCTGTTGGCTCGGGCAACATAAGGCGCCGTGGTTGCTGTCATAAATGACAGCGCCGTCAAAGCGCAGACAGTTTTTGTAAATTTTTTTTGCATACCAAAACCTTTCCTGTACAGTACATCAGCGTCATTCTATGATAAAATTTTTAAGTTTTGGTTAAAGAAATCCCGCCTTTTTCAGACGGGATATAAGATTAGTTTTGAGCAGTTGAAATATTGATTTTTTTGAATTTTTGTTTTTCAACTTGTGATTTGGGAATGGAAACGGTTAAAATGCCGTGGCTGTAATTGGCTGAAGCGTGTTCATAATCCAAGTCCCACGGCAGCGGCACGGTACGCTTAAAACTTCCGTAAGAGATTTCCGAAAAATAAGAATTTTTTTCGGTATCTTCAAACATATTGTTTTTTTCGCCACTGATGGACAGATAACCGTCAGAAGATATTTGTAAATCCAAGTTTTCGGCATCAACGCCCGGAATTTCGGCAGTGACGGTAACCGCATCTTTGCTTTCAACAATTTGCAGCTGCGGTTCCCATTCGGCAGTATGTGTATTTTCAGCTGAATTATTATCAAAATAATTCCAGAAATAATTCATTAAATTGCCGAATTCGCTGTTGCGATGAAAATGGTTTAATTCCGGCGAATGATTGCGAGCCGTATGGCAGGCTGTTAAATTTTTCATGGTTTTCTCCTATTTGCTGATTTTGATGTCGATTTCTTCTTCAGAACCGGCAGAAGCACCCTTTTTTGTACAACCGCAACCGCTCTTGACGGATGTTGATTCCGATGATTTTTCAGAATTGGAACATTTGTTTATTCTCATATTTATTCTCCTTTGTAATGTGATTTTAAGGGCACAATTGCCCTTACCTCAAAAGAGATAAATATGTTTTTTCAAAATAAAAGATACCACTTCGGATATTGCTGGAAATATTTATTTTCCGCGGCTTTCATGATAAGATTTTTCGGTATTGACTTTCCAGATGCTTTCTTTGTCGTCAATTTTGCCCAAAATGTGCTTAACCGCCATAAACGACGTAACCATGGAATGGTCCATATTGTTATAGCGGTGCTGTCCGTTACGCCCGATGCAATAAAGATTTGGAAATTCGTTCAAATAGTCAATCAACACCTGAATATCCTCATAGGTATCAAAATAAGCCGGATAAGCTTTTTTAACTTTTTCAACGTGCCAATCCAAAACATTATCGGCAGAGGCAATCACGCCTATACGGCACAATTCGTCAATGCTGAACTGAGCCAATTTATCATCGGCGGTATTCCAAAACTCATCGCCCTCTTTGCAGAAATATTCCAAGCCGAGCCAAACGGTTTCTTCCGGTTTTTGCACCATATACGGCGACCAGTTGTTGAAGACTTGGATTCGCCCGAGTTTAACGCCGGTATCCTGCACATAAATCCAACAATCCGGAATAATGTTATTCAGGGTTTTTAACTTGGTTTCGTTTTCCAAATTGAGCTTGTGTACCAATAAGCCGACGGTAATGAAATCCCGATACGGCAAACCTTGAGCCACGGCAGCAATACCTGCCGGGACGTTCGGCAATCCGGCGGCCAAATCTTTAAGCGGCATGGAAGAAATCACAATATCGGCCGTCGCTTTAACCTGTTGACCGTCTTTTTGATAAATAACGCCGGTAATTTGCTGTTTTGCGGTTTCAAATCTGTTAACTTTGGCGCCGAGAATGATTTTCCCGCCCTTTTGTCTGATTTTATCGCCGACCAGCTCCCATAATTGCCCCGGACCGTATTTCGGATAGCTGAATTCTTCAATCAGCGAGGTTTCAACGTGTTTCGGTTTGAACGGCAGTAATTTGCTCAAAATATCTTTCAAAATTGCCACAATCGAAAGACCTTTAACGCGCTGTTCGCCCCAATCTGCGGAAATATCGCGAGGATGTCTACCCCAAAGCTTTTCGGTGTAGCCTTCAAAGAACATGGCATACAGTCGGCGCCCGAAACGGTTGATGTAGAAGTTTTCAAGCGACGTTTCCGGCAGTTTGCGAAAAATTGAGGAAATATAGCTGAAACCGGCGCACATGGTCGTCAGAATTCCCATATTTTTGATGGTGTTAAAACTCATCTTGACCGGATAATCGAAAAATTTATGTTTGTAAAAAATCCGCGAAACCCGTCGTCTTTTGAGCATAACCTCGTTTTCGGTTTCCGGATTCGGTCCGCCCGGATTTAGTTCAAACGTCCGCTCGGTTTTGAGATCATCATACGAAGGTGCGCCCTGCAGCGGCATAATTTCATTCCACCACGCGGTAACGTCGACATCTTTGGAAAAAAAGCGATGGCCGCCGATATCCATACGATTGCCGTTATGGTTTACCGTTCGCGAAATACCGCCAAGGATATTGCTTTCTTCCAAAACCGTTACTTCATAATCTGCGGATTGTTTCAACAATTCATACGCGGCAGTCAACCCGGCCGGACCGGCACCGATAACAACAACTTTTTTCATATGATTTCTCCCCAATAACTATACTCGATTATAAATAAAAAATACCGAGAAGCAATAAAATCTTATCTTTTGTTATATCTGATTAAAACCTCTTGTTTTAACGCAAAAAATACCCTAAATATAGAACAAGAGCAGATAAAGAGGTGCCGATGAAAAAATATTTTTGTTTTTATTGCCAAAAGGAAGTTGAACCTTACGGGGTTTTCAAATGGAAATTTTGCCCGCACTGCCGACATCGCATAACCGATGACGGAAGCGGTTTTTATCGGGTGTGTGAGCATTGCGGCGCCGATATGCCGACCGACGCGGCGCGCTGTTTGAAATGCGGACATATTTTTGATGTTCAGGCCGTACAGACGGAGCTTTTTGAGGGGATTTTCAAAAGGCGACGTTGGATTGACTTTGTTTTCGGCATCGGGCTTATTTTCATAAGTTTACTAGCTTTTATCGGCATTTTTTATATTTCGTTTTATATATTTTTTGCCGCGCTGATAATTGGCGTAATCGCTTGGATTTTGAACATATTTCGTCTGCGTTTATAGATAAAAAAACAATAGACAAAACTTGACAACAAAAATTTTTTCTGCTACACTTTATCTCCGAAGCAAATAAAGGATAAACGCAATGACAGAGAAGAATTTGCCGAGTTTGGACGAGGTTTTGTTCGCCATGAGCGAAGAACCTTTGGGCATGGGCGAAGAAGCAAAAGTATATAAAATTCACACCAATCCGCATTTTACGGTGCGCGTCAGTAATAATGCACCTGATCTCGAAGCATTGTCTAAACAAATGAGTCAGGCACCGTTCATCACGCAAAAAGATATTTTTGCCGGTCGTAATTTTGCGCAACCGGTGGCGTATTGGGGATTGGACGATTTTGATAAAACCAATGCGATGGTCACAATAAACTTATATTCGCCGGGTTTTTCAATGGAAATTCACAAACCGGGACGTAAGATTCCGCCGAGTGAAGAGGCAATGATGAAGACGTTGACTCTGTCTAAGGCGGTTTTGAATATGCCGGATTCGGCTATTGATCGGTTATATGATGATTTACATTTTCTGTCTTCCAGAGAATATTCAATTGATGTCGGCAACGGCGGTTTGTTTACAAACACGGGAAACATTTTATATTCGGCAGTTGATAAAGAATTCAGAATTATCGATATTCAACCGTTTATCCGTGATCGCGTCGGTATTCCGAGAGATCATACCAAAGGTTTCAACATTCCGCTGTTTTTAGCGCGCGGTTTGTTGCCTGGCGCATACGGATATGCCGAAGAACACGCCAAATATCCGCCACTGATTGACTACCGCACTGAGATTATTCATAAGATTATTGCCGGTGCCAAGCGCAACCACCTCAATGATGAAGGCGGTTATTTGCGCGGCGGTATGGACCAAATGGCTCGCTACTGGGATGTTCAGCTGAGCAAAATCCATGTTCCTGAAAAATACAAAGAAGAGTTTATCAAAGACGTTTGCTCAATTAAGCAGGAACATCGCTATCGTTTGGTCAGAAGCCACACTCCATTGGTTCGCGTTGCCGGTCGCAGTATGTCTTCATAAGGTTTTTGCCGATATGTCTTTTATTATTTTTGATACGGAATATACCAGCTGGGCCGGATGTCAGGAGCACGGTTGGCGCGGGTATCAAAAAAAAGAAATTGTGCAAATTGCCGCCATTAAAGTTTCAGACAACTTAGAAACGGTGGAAGCCGAGTTTAATGCCTATTGTCGACCGGTTATCAATCCGGTTTTATCGGCGTATTTTGAGAATTTATCCGGTATTACGAACGATTTTTTGCAAAAGAACGGCGTTTCGTTTGCCGAGACCTATCAAAAATTCAAAACATTTGCCGGTCAATTGAAATGTTGGTCGCACTCTTGGGGTTCGGCGGCTGATGATTTGAGCGACGGTCATGTGATAAATGAAAATTTGCATTTATATGATTTGCCGGACGATAACAGCCTGAATTACGGTAATATTGCCGCATGGTTGCAACAGCAGTATCAAAAAGTCGGTATAAAAAATCCGCCGCTCAGTTCGGGGCAAATTGCCAAAGTTTTGCATCATGAGGCAGATTTGGCGGCATTGGGGTTGGATGAACATAATGCATTGTATGATGTTTATTCGATTTTAAGCGGTTTACGGCACTTTAAGGACGAATTTATCAAATATCAGCAGAAAGGATACAAAAATGAAGTTGCAGGCAATTGATAAGAACGGACAAGAGTTTGATTTTGATGAGAATAACCTCAAAAATAAGCGGACGGTTTTGTATTTTTATCCGAAAGACAATACGTCCGGGTGCACCAAAGAAGCGTGTGATTTTCGCGATAACATGAGCCGTTTAACGCCGTATGCCGAAGTGATCGGTGTTAGTCCGGACAGCGTTGCCAGTCATCAAAAATTTCAGCAAAAACAAAGTCTTAATTTTACATTGGTGTCCGATGTCGAGCATCTTTTGGCCGAAAAATATCTGGTTTGGAAACAAAAATCGATGTACGGCCGCCAATATATGGGCATTGAACGCTCAACTTTTATTTTGAACGAAAAAGGTGAAGTCATCAAAGAGTGGCGCAAAGTCAAAGTTCCGGGCCACGTCGATGAAGTGCTGTCGTTTTTGACGCAGAAATAAGTTTTTGCAACATAAAAAGCGCTTAATCCCGCTGATACTCTTTCTTATTCGGTTGCGGATTTAAAAGTCTTTTCTTGTTTTTTATGCTTTCGCGATAGAGTTTGCGCGCTTTTTCAATATAGATACGCCGGTCTTTGACATCGTTGACCGGATTACGGGCATCATATTCGGCCATTTCTTCCGGAAATACGTGAACGCCGTGTTTTAAGCACCATGCTTTAAGCCCGACATTAAACGGGTTATTACCCGGTGTTTCATATATCAATCCGATTTTATCCGGACCGAAAAAGTCTAAATCCTTAACACCGGCCTCTCGCAACACTTGGGCAACATTTTTGGCGCAGTTATTGGTAAACAGATTATATTTTTTGTCACCGCGTCTGATGTTGTGTTTTTCCAGAATGCGCTTAAATTTCTTAGGGTTAATGCCGACTTGACTCGGATAAATGAAGTAATATTGCGAATATTCCTGATATTTCGGATACAGCCCGTCGATATGGATGGCATTCAGCAAACGGTTAACGACCTGGTCTTTGTATTGAATACTGGCGTGTCCGATGAGTGCCGGACCTTCAATCGGGTTAATGGAGATAACAATCGGTTCTTCGCCAAACAAATCAAAATTGCCGTCTTTATCGCGCGGAATACGGTCGGATACATCGCAGTTGCCGCGCAGAATACGCCCGTTATATTTTGCGGCCTCGGCATTCAAATTAGCGTTAATGTCCTGACCCGGTTGCGGTCTGGTTTCGGCGGATAAAATTTCGCCTTTATACAAAAACGTGGCAATACCGGATTCACGCGCCATTTCTCGGGCAGCATCGGGCGTTTCGGCTTTAATCTTAACCTTACCCCAATGTGAAGGATACAAATCGGAATGAATGTAATATTGATAGGCTGCAGACATTTTAATCTTCATCCAAGCTTTTTTCAGCTTCGGAAAAGAATGACGTTCCTGACGAAATATTGTAGGTATTGGCATTTGTATCTCCTTAACAGTGATATTCTAACCCCAAAGGAAGTTTTTGTCAACTGTCAAGCTGTGCTAAAATTTTTCAGTCTTTTTCGATTTTGTCGGTGTTTTGACATCTTTGGTGTCTTTAATATTTAAAACATCAATTACCGAGAAAATGCTGTGCAATTGGTTGACAACTTCGCGGACTTTACCATAGTGCAAGGCCGGCAAAAACAAAGAGGTGGTTTCAAACAGGTTTGTACGAGTGTGCACGGCAATCAGCAGTTTATTGCTGAAAAAGCTGAAATCGACATTTTTGCCGTGAAACAACTTACAAACTTTAACGATGTTTTCCATCAGAACCGGCGTCAAAATAACGCGAGCGGCAATTTGGTCATCGGTATAAACCTTCCACTTTTTCATAAAAGCCAAACCTTCAAGCAGAACGCATTGAGTTGCTTTTCGTGGTCGTTTTCGGCGATATGTAAGATAAATCAAACCGAAAGCAACGGTAAACATACCAAGCATCATAAACAAACAAATGAGCGAAAAAATAAAATCGTGCATCATGAAAGGAATGACCAAAACAAGACACACCGGCACCATAACGGCCAGAATAAACAGCGGATTATTCCATAAAATGTTTAAGGCGCGATATTTTGACTTTACTACGGTTTTGCCCTGAAATTTTTTATTAAATTCGAGTAAAATCAGCGCTCCTTTGAAAATATTGGTATCACCGCGGTTTCCTTCCATTTTGATAACTTGCTCGGCAACGGACATTTCGACATTTTTATGAAAACCGTAGAAACTGTCATCGGTTTCGCATCGGTTATAGCAGGTAAATAATTCCGAAGATGATATATCTTGGTCGCTGATATATGATGCGTGCGAACGATAGCGGGCATTTCCCCAAAAAGATAGAAGAATGTTCATCACCCGCGATTTGGTTGCCGCCCGATAGTTGGAAAAAGGCATGAAAACGTAAATACCCCATCCGCCGTAAATGGCAAGCGTAAGCTTCATAAAACCTTTACTGGTTAAAAGCTCTTTGTCAATGATACCAAACGCGCATAAAAGCAGAAAAAAAGACACGCCGATAACATAAAAGATAAAACGGATAATAAAACTCCGCAGAAATTTTTTACGCTCCGGCTCCAATTTTTCATAAATTTTCCGTAAATTCTGCTCGTAAAAATCTTTAAATGCAATGTGCGTTTGAGCGAGTTCGTGATTGATGTTTTTCATGGCAAAAAGTCCTTTACTGTCATGAAATATTATCAAGTATAATGCTGAAAAAAAAGTAAATAAACCCGAAACATCATCTTGATGTTTCGGGTTTATTGGTCTTGATCCGGTTTCCAGTCGTAAGTTACGTCAATTGTGATGTCGTCATTGTCAATGCCGTCCCAAACACTTTCGGTGGTGCGATGAACATTATATTGATAATCCATCTGGCTGATAACCGTCATCGTAGAGTCCTTCTTGTTAAACACCTTGAACGGGAAGGTGAGCTGATAATGTGCAAAAAATCGCTCTTTTTCTTCTTCGGTTAAAGGAATCTCAACAAGAGTAGAAGTATCTTTCATAAAAACAATTTGAGGTGCTGCAACTCTTTCGCCGTTAAGCCAGACTTCTTCGGCCTCGAACTTAAATGGCAAGTAACGTGTGTACGTTTCGTGGGTATAAGATGCAACCCAGACTTTGAAAGCACTTTTGTACAAACAACGCTTGATTTCATAGTTGCCGAAATTTCTGACAAACAAAACTTCTTCTACGGAAGCTTCTGTGAAACCGGTATTGGCTGTCAAAACTTCGTCATCCATCGTGATGGTGTCGTTAAAAACGTAATTACCCGAACGAAAATCGCAGATAGCCAGCTGCAAGGACGTTTTTTCGCCTTCGCTGTAGAGCCATAACAAATCGCCTCGAAATTGATGAGTATCAATGTACTCGGTCTCGCAAGATATGAACAAAACCGCGCCTAGCGCAATTATTGTTCGAAAAACTAATTTTTTCATGACTTTGTAAATAACTTGGTGAATATAAATGATTTTATTTGCTTATATTTATTTTGTCAAGTAATTTTTTGGCAAAAAATGAGGATAACTTATTGATTTATGCAAATAATAGAAAATAAGCCGCTTTGCCTGCTGTTAAAGAAATTTGTTTGACTCTTGTCTCGGATGCGTTATTATTTTATTTGAAAACAAACGAAGAGGCAAAGGCATGAGTTATATTCAAAATTCGCTGTCACAGGGAGAAGAAATTTTGTTAAGAGCGCATCTGCATTGGATATGCTTTATTGATGAGTTTTTGTTTTCGCTGTTTACGGGCATACTGGTGTTTTTTTATGTGATATTGGAACCGCAGATGACTGACCCGGCATTTAAGTCGGTTGCTTTGGGAATTTCTGTTTTATGTGTTTGCTTGGCGTTGCGGAAGTGGTGCAAAATACTATCCGTGGATATGGTTATCACCAATCGTCGCGTTATTTATAAAAAAGGTGTTTTTGCCATTACCACGTCTGAAATTTTGACTGCCAAGATAGAATCCATAACCATGAAACAATCTATTTTGGGAAATTTACTCGGTTATGCGGATATTCATTTTTCCGGTACCGGAACCGCCCATGTGACATTTTTTGATGTCAGTGATGCACCGCAGATTAAAAGCGAGATGGAATACATTATCAGCCAGCGCTAAATCTGCTTAAAATCGGATATTATAAAAACAAAAGCAACCGGGCGCTTAATGCCGGTTGCTTTTGCTGTTAGGAAATTAAGAATTTACAGGCTTGAAAAGCTGCATGTTAACGGCGACTTTGTCCAGAGTACCATCGTTGTTGTAGCCGTAAATCATCGGAACCGTTTCAAGGTTGCAACTGAACAGCTTACTTTTGATGGCGCCGAAAACTTCCGGGCGAAAGAACTTTTCACCGAGAGAGCGTCCTGCTGTCACAAAGTCCTGCAGAAAACTGTTGAGTACCGAACAGAAAATACGCGTTTTAGGTACAAAGTTAAAAGAAGGTCTTTCTCTGTGGCAATAGGGTTTGAACAAGATGTTGCCTTGGACCAGGAACAAACCGCCATCATCTTTGAGTTGTGTTTTCAATACCAAAATGCATCGACCGACACATTCTCTGTGGTGCTGAGATTTGCTGTGGTAGCGAATGAGCAACCGGTAGGTTTTGAACGGCTGTTCTTCGTAAGGTTGCAGCTTCTTCGGAATGGGCACTTGTTGCATTTCCATCCCCAGAATTTCCACGTCGGAAATTTGATAGTCCAGAAAGTCTTTAGCCATAAATCGTTAATTTTAGGTACATACTAATAGTAATAAACACTCATTTCGTCTTTTAGTGTAGCAAAAATAAGGTATTTGTCAAGTTAAAAGCCCACCGTAACGGGCGCCTGAATTTTTTTATTGTTGGCTTTTTAACGGGCGATTTTTAACAATTTGCACGGCCGTCCAAACGCTTAAAACCACATCGGTGATGGCAGACGGAATGGCCAACACATAAAAATCGTGAACCGCCCATAAAGTCAAGTTGGAAATTAAGGCATAGCGCATCTGTTGCTCGTCTTTGGTGGTAAACATAAAGACAGTATAGCTGGCGGAAGCAACAATCGGAAACAAGCCGATTATGCCGCGATTGTTTGCCCATAATCCGGCGATGATGCACAAAACAAATAAAATCCAAGTGATTTGTTTGGTTAATTTGTTTTTGTAGGCCAAAATGTTTCTGACCAAAGCAACGGCATTGGTGGTTAAAGCGGCGTAAGCATATAAAGCAAAACAGGATAAAATGCAGAACATGACGTCCAAAATTTGCCACCAGATTAAATCGTTTTTGTTTTTCTTGACCACCGAGATTGCAATACAAACGGCTGACAGAAAAGAAAATATGTTTCCGATGATTAAATACGGCGCCATGGCTTAAAACTCGCTCAACAACGGGATAACGTTAATAACCGGCTCTTCGTAAGGGTGTACTTTTTTGATGGCGTCAACGGTTTGACGCAGATTTTCTTTATTGCAAATGGCTTCAACTTTTAATTCCGGTTCTTGGCACAGTTCATCGGTTTTTCCGATATAAGCGTTGGCGTTTGTTAAAGGACGCCACATTCCCGTTACTTTGCTGTATGACAAACATGAATCGTAATTTCCGATATGTCCGGCATCAACAGCTTGCAGAGCTTGTTGCAAAGCGCTGAGGTGGGTTTCCGGAATAAAAATTTCCAATTTGCACTTATCCATTTGATTTCTCCTGAGCGAATAATAGCGTAAAATATCCGAAAATCAAACCGTTTTACGCTGTTTGCACGCATAATTCTTGACTTGAAACGATTTTGCGGTTAGAATACGCCCCACGAAGCTTATAATTATAAAAACAACATATTACCAATTTTTAACTATTATCCATATGAAAAAGGTCATTGATTTTTGCCAATTGCATCGGGCAACGATGTTGTTTGCGATGGCAGTTTTGCTGTGCATGTTTTTGTCGGTGTGCAGCGTGATGGTTTGGCAGGGAACGGTCGGTGCAATAACAATCGCTGCGGCGCCTGTTTTGCTGGCGGTTCTCGGGTACTATATCCAGAAGCTTGAAAAAACGGCTTCTGAACCTTCTCGTGAGTTTACGTTTGCGTGGTATACAGGTTTTATTCTGCAGGCGTTGACTTTGGCTGTTTGCAGTCTTACCGTACAACCGGCGTGGTTGCTTATTGCTCACTTTCCGCTGATTATCAGCTTTGACGGGTTTGTAGCCCTGTTGGGTTATCTGGTTCTTCTGGCCCATCAGCCGGAAAACAAAAAGTATCGCCGGAAGCCGAATACGGTGTTCAGCCCTTATGATAATGTTTAACTCTTAAACACAAATGCCTATGCGTAATGATTTTCCTTTCGGATATATCATAAACGGTTGCCGAAAAACGCTGAAATCAATGATAGTGACAACGGTTTTGATTGCGGTGTTGTGGAGCTTGCTTTACAGCCTTACGGATTTTGCAACCGTTTTGACCTACTTTTGGGTAGGCGTGGCGGTTCATATCATCAATTCGCTGATTTACAATCTGAAAAATCGAGGTCCGAAATTTGAGATTATTGTTCGAGGTCATTGGACGGTTATGGCCGGTGTGGTGTTGGTGCTGTATCATGCGGGGTTTGAGGCTGCCGCTGTTTTTGCCGCCGCCGCCATATTGGTATCGCCGTTTTTCTGGGCAACAGTTTATGAAAGCATTGTCGGCGCTACCTTGCTGATGATGTTGGCAAAACTCATGACATAGCCCGATGTCTTTGAAACATTTTTAAAAGGAACCCCTTGCCGCCTTCGCGCCGCAGGGGGTTTCTTTTTAATCAGAATAAGCGGAAAAATTACCACGATAATTCCAGCGAGCTCTTAAACTCGTCAAAGGTGATAAAAGAGTCGTGATTGGCGTCAAGATTGTGAAAAAGTTCATGGCTGTCGGATGGCAACGTGGTAAAATCAAAATTGATATATTCACTTTTGGACAGGCGATTATCCATATCAATATCCATAATTTTCAGGTATTTTTCACCGGCATCCGGCGGATACTGCCCCTCAAATGTTTTTAAGTACTCAGCGGCGGAAACATAGCCGTCGCCGTCTTTATCCAAAAAGCCGAAATAAGCGGCCAAATCCTTCTTATACTTGGCGGGATCACCCATTTCCACAAACCAGTATTGCTGTTTGCTGATGTGGTCATTATCTTCTATTTTCAATGATTTTAGAGTATTTTCA
>JAGCYN010000029.1 GCA_017960745.1 Alphaproteobacteria bacterium
AATATAAGGAATAAATATGAATGGAGATAACATGTTGCAAAAACTTAAAATTTTATCATTGGCGGGCTTATTGATGTTTTGTTTTGAAGCACACGCCAAAACGGAACTGGTGGAAAATGTGGAGTGCACGTTTAATTCCGATAAAGGTTCGGAATATTGCCTGGATGAAAGAGGGATGCCGTTTTCCGGTAAACGTGCGCAGTATTATAATAATGACACCCGCCAGAGCATCGAAAGCTATCGTAACGGCTATCGTGACGGTCGGGTATCGTTTTTTGATAACGACGGCAAAATCAGCGAACGGCTTTATTATAAAAGCGGTATTAAAAACGGCATGGATAAAGTTTATTACAGCAATCGGACAATTAAATATTTGAAAAATTATAAGGACGGTTTGCTAGACGGAAGAATGGATATATATTCGGAGGACGGTACCTTGAGAGGGCGTGTGACCTACCATCACGGTATGCTGACCGAGGGATATTGTGTCGATGAAGAAGGCCGCAAGACAATCATCGGTGGAAAAGAAAAAAGCGCATATAAAGATAATAATTTTTACGATTGCGGGGTTTGATGACAACTGGATTGGTTTTGGAGGGCGGTGCTCATCGGGCAATTTATACCGCCGGCGTGTTGGATACACTCTTGGAAAATAATATTACCTTTGATGGTGTCATCGGGGTTTCGGCCGGTGCCATACACGGTTGCGCTTTTGTTTCTAAGCAAAAAGGGCGGAGTATCAGCTATACGCTGAAATATGCCGGTGATAAACGCTATATGAGTTTTTATTCGCTGTTGACCACCGGGAATATGGTCGGGGAAGAATTTTGTTATCATGAACTGCCGGAAAAACTGTTTCCGTTTAATCACGAAACCTTTGAACAATCAGCCACGAAGTTTTATGTCACCTGCAGCAATTTGGAAACCGGAGAGGCCGAATACATTTATTGCGATGAACTGCGGAAAAAAATGCCTTATTTGCGGGCGTCGGCATCGATGCCGTTTGTGTCGCGCACCAGTGTAATCGGCAATAAAAAATTTTTGGACGGCGGCATTTGCGACAGTATTCCGGTGCGGGCGTTTCAAAATTTAGGTTATGATCGCTGTGTGGTGGTGCAAACCAGAGTTGCCGGTTATCGCAAACATAAGAACAAATTGGCCTGGCTCGGACATTTGCTTTATCGCCGCTATCCGAAGTTTATCAAAGCTTTGGAAACGCGGCATATTATGTATAACAAAGAACTGGATGATATTGAGCAAATGCAAAAAAACGGCGAAGTGTTTGTTATTCGCCCGAGCCGATTGGTGGCCATTAAACATACGGAAACCGATAAAAAAGTTTTGCAAGAGGTTTATAACATGGGGCGCGAAGATGCGCTCAAGGCCTTACCGTCGTTGCGGACATTTCTGCAAGCTTTAAATTAAAGAAAAGTTTTCAGTTGTTTTTTGACTTCTTTGAGCAGTTGCGGCGATGAATGTCCGTAACCGCCGAGAATATGAATTTGCGATTGCGGCAAAGCTTTATGCAATTCCCAAGCCTGTTTGACCGTACAGCAGAAATCCATACGATTGTGTACAATCAGCGTCGGAATATCTTTAATTTTACCGGCATTATGCAAAATCTGATTCGAGGACAGAAAATAATCGTTTTCGGCATAATGGAAAGCCACGCGGGCAGACACCAAATCTTGCGGCGCGATTTCGGCAATTTCGGTAAACGACGGGTTCAATTCGCCCAGCATATGTTCATAGCTGCCCCAATAGGAAATTGCTTTCAGATTTTCTTCTATTTTACGGGAAAACATCAGTCGGAAAGATTCGCGCAAAACATCGTTGGTGTGGAGTTTTTCACGCATGGTATCCCAGATATCCGGATAAAAACGCTCACTCTCACTGTTTACCCATGCCACATCAGACGGACGTGCCAGGAAAACCGAAGAAACAACGATTTTTTGCACCATTTTCGGCTGAGCTTCGGCAAACAAAAGAGCCAAGGTCGAACCCCAGGAGACACCGTGTACGATAATCGGTTCATTGATGTTGAGATGTTTCAATAAATGCAGCGCATCTGCAATTAAAAAGGAGGTTTCGTTGTGATCGGTGGCGTCAACGCAAAAAGAACGTCCGCACCCGCGTTGGTCAAACTGAATAAAATGATATTTTTTCAAATCAAAAAGTTTGGCATATTTCGGTCGGGACGAACCGCCGGGACCGCCGTGAAAAGATAAAACCGGAATACCGTTCGGATTACCGTATTGATAATAATAAATACTGTGTCCGTCACGTTCCGGCAACACACCTTCGTGAAACGGTTTCGGTTCTCTTGAAAATAAATCTGTCCACATAGCTGTTTCTCCTCTGTCAGGCAATATAACAATTTTATTTCAAACTTGCAACCAAATAGCGTATGATACTGAAATATGACGAATAAAATCATAAAAAATCTTGTATAAAAACCAAGAATAAGATACAATTCGGCAGAGGAGAAAAGGGATGAAACGTATAGCAATATTGATGTCTTTGATGTGTCTGCTGTCACTTCAGCCGGCACAGGCATATTTAAGAGGGGTGGCACAAGGTCAGGAAAAACCGGTGCACATTGTGGTGCCGCATTTGCACATTGTGAAAGAAAGCAACCGCATCTATACGCCGGATAAATATCATTGCTATATGCGCAAAACGCTTAAATATTGCCATGACAACAAAGGTCGGCCGCTGAACGGGCGCATTGTCAACACATATAAAGACAGAGTTGCTTATGAAGTTTATCGCGACGGCTATCAAAACGGCACAACGTCTATTTTCGACGAAAGCGGCACTTTGTTGGAACGTGTGGATTATAAAAAAGGTATTCGCGACGGGGAAGCACTGATTTATTATTACAACGGCAATATTGAGTTTGTCATGCACTATCGCGACGGCGCTTTGAACGGTCGCGTTGAGCAATACGATATTAACGGCGCCCTGATTGGTAAAATGACCTACAAAAAAGGGTGGTTCAAAGAAGGTTACTGCAAAAAT
>JAGCYN010000030.1 GCA_017960745.1 Alphaproteobacteria bacterium
CAGCATTTATTAAAGAAAACAACCTCGAGCATACCCAAACCATCAATATTTTATGCCATTCCGGTTACCGCGCTTCGCAAGCAGCGGAAATGTTTGAACAAACCGGCTTTGATAATGTTGCCGTCATTATCGGCGGTATCGTTGAAGCGGAATACGAAGGCATCGAAATCGTCCGTCATTAATCTGTGTGTAAAAAAATTAAGGTTGTTGTAGAATAGTTTTGAACCGATTATCCTGAAGGCGGAGAAAAAAATGCCAGATTGGATAATTGAAGATAAGTGCGGCGCTCTGGTTTGCGGTATTGACGAAGCGGGACGCGGACCGTGGGTCGGACCGGTGGTGGCCGCGGCGGTAATGTTTTTAAATCGTAACATCAATGCGGAACTGTTGAGCGGTATTAACGATTCCAAAAAACTGACCGCCAAAAAAAGAGAACATTTATACGCGTTGCTGATGCAAGAAGCCGAGAAAGGAAATTTGACATACGGTATCGCTTCGGCAACCGCTGCGGAAATTGATGAGCTGAATATTCTGCAAGCCACGTTTTTGGCAATGCGTCGAGCGGCGGAAAAATTGTCGCCGGCACCGCAAACAGCGCTGATAGACGGTAATCGTTTGCCGCAGAATTTTTGTTGCCGAACGGAATGCTTTATTGAAGGCGATGCGCGTTCTTATTCCATTGCCGCCGCCAGCATTCTGGCAAAAGTGTGGCGTGATCGCTATATGACGGAACTGGCCCGAAAATATCCTTATTACGGTTTTGAAAAAAACGCCGGTTACGGCACCAAAGAGCATATTGCCGGTATTCTTGAACACGGCATCACGCCCGAACACCGCCGCAGCTATAAGCCGATAAAAGCATACATACAAAAGTAATTGCAACTTTTGTAAAATGTGCTAGAATAAGGGCACAAATTTAAGGATGAATATCATGATAAAAGATTCTCAACTCGGTGTCAGCCGCCAAAACGGCAAGGTAAGATTTTCCGTTTTTTCGGAACACGCACAAAATATCGAATTATGTTTATTTTCCGACGATGAAAAAACGGAAACCCGCATTCCGTTAACCAAAGATGAAAATAATATTTGGTCGGCAGAATTAAAAGATATCAAACCGGGACAAAAATACGGCTATCGCGCTCATGGCGAGTTTGCGCCGGAAAAGGGCTTGTATTTTAATCCTCATAAATTGTTGATTGATCCTTTTGCCAAAGAGTTATCTTCGACGCTGAAAGATTGGGAAGATCCGGCAATTGCGCTGACCAACGATATAGACAGCGCCTATGCGGTGCCGAAATCGGTGGTGGTTTTCGATGATCCGAAAAAAGATGAAAAGGATTATCCTTATTTACATCAAAAACCGCACCGTGCGTGGAAAAATACGGTGATTTACGAAGCCAACGTTAAAGGTTTTTCGGCATTACATCCCGATTTGCCGGAAGAAATCCGCGGCAAGTTTTTGGCGTTTGCACATCCGGAAGTTATTCAATATTTGAAATCGCTCGGCGTGACACATTTGGAACTGATGCCGGTTACAACCACTTGCGGCGGTTTGCAATTGCAAAAAGAAAAGGGCCTCAGCGATTATTGGGGGTATAACCCGATTAACCACTTTGCGTTTGATAAGCGTTACGGCACCCGCGAAGATTTCAAAAAAATGGTCAACGAGTTACACAAAGCCGGCATTGAAGTCGGGCTTGACGTGGTGTATAATCATACCGGCGAATACGGTGCTCAGCACAATTTGCTTTCATACAAAGGTCTGGATGCGCCGAATTATTATCGCATGACCGAACACGGGGAATTTATCGATACCACCGGCTGTAAAAACAGCATCAACACCAATACGCCGATTGTCGGACGCCTGTTGCAAGATTCGCTGACATATTTTACCCGCGATTTGGGTGTTGACGGCTTCCGTTTTGACTTGGCCGGCGATTGTGCGTTAGACGGCAACCAACATTTTGATGCCAACGGACAATTCATGCGTATCGTTCGTCAAATTTCTGCCGATTACGGCACCAAAATCAGCGGCGAGCCGTGGAGCGCTATGGGCGGCTATTATCTCGGCAACATGGACGGCTTTATGGAATGGAGCGACCGCAACGAAAATTATGTGCGCAGTTTTTATCGCGGCGATGAATATATCGTTCCGCGCTTGGCCGGACACGTTTCCGGCGGTGATGATTTGTGGTACGGACAGACGCAGTCAAAATACATTCGCTATGTTGCAGCTCACGACGGTTTTACCGCTTATGATGTCGTCAATTATAACGAAAAGAATAACTGGGCCAATAACGAGAATAATAACGACGGAAATAATAACAACCATTCTTCGGTATCGCCGAGCAGAGAAATTGCTTTCCGTCGCTTAAAATCAATGATGACGGCCAATATTTTATCGCGCGGTGTGCCGATGATTTGTGCCGGCGATGAATTGGCGCGCACGCAACAGGGCAATAATAACGCTTATTGTCAGGATAACGAATTGACGTGGCTGCATTGGAAAGATTTTTCGCCGGAACAGCGTGATTTGTACTTGCATATCCGTAAATTAACGGCCTTGCGCGCCGAACATCCGACTTATGCCAATTTGGATGTTTTTTCGGGGCAAACCGTTGCATCAAACGGCCGCAAAGATATTGAATGGATACGCGCCGACGGGCAGGAAATGCAAGACTGGGATTGGAATAATCCGTGCAATCACATTTTATCTTGTGTCATTAACGGTAAAAACGGTGAAGTTTCCAAAAATAAGGCCTCGCATAAGAATGTTGATGATGATTTTCTGATTATCATGTGCGGGAACACATACGGTGTGGTTGATTTCAAATTGCCGACACCGCCGAATAAGCAAAAATGGGAGTTGCTCTTTGATACGGCCGGTGCGCATAAAAAAATCAACGATAACGGCACTTACAGCGTTGAGCCGTACAGCTATATTCTGCTGACCAGTCGCAAACCGGAAAAAAGCAAAGAACGCACGCGCGGCAATAAAGGTGCAAAGCCGCAAGCAACGCATGAATATTAAGGATAAATAAGTGAAAAAATATTGGTTTTACGGTTTAGCAATACTGATTTTGGTAAGCGGAGCAGGGGTATTTCTGTTTCCGAAAACGGAAAATAAACCGCTGGCGTCGGACGCCAAAGCGGATGCAATTGTGGTTGATAAAGGCGCCAGAAAATTGTCGTTGTATCATAACGGTCAGTTGTTAAAAAGCTACAAAATTGCCCTCGGTTCTCATCCGCAAGGTCATAAACATCAGGAAGGCGACGGCAAAACGCCGGAAGGCATGTATCAAATTGTATGGCATAATCCCAAGAGCGCCTATCATAAATCGTTGCGCATTTCTTATCCGAACGAACGGGATTTGGCGTATGCCAAAACGCATGGTGTTGCAGCCGGCGGAGATATTATGATTCACGGTTTTCCCAATCGTGCACCGGCATCTTTATTCCGATTTGTGCACGCCATACACGATTGGACAGCAGGTTGCATCGCCGTCACCAATGATGAAATCGATGAAATTTGGAACGCGGTTGCTGACGGCACTTCAGTTTTGATCAGACCTTAATTTTTGCCCATTTAAAACAGTAAAACTCACGGTTGTTATGCCGTGAGTTTTTGCTGTTTAATCAAGGGTCATTAACGCACTGGACGGGCCTTTTTCGGTCAATTTTCTGAAAACGCGATATCTTTTGAGATTGTCAAAATTGCCGATAAGCAACACATGAGTAGCTTCGTTATAAGAAATCACGTTGACACCGGTTGCCATAGGTTGCGCACAGTAGTCGTAGGTATAAACGGTAAATTCTTTGTCGTTGCCGTGCTGTACATAGAACAGTTGAGCTTGGTCGATAATTTCCGCAAACGATACGTTCTGCAGGGTGCTGTATTGACCGCGATACCAAATCGTTGCCATCCGCTGTAAGTCAATACAGAGGGCGAAATCGTCACTCGGACTGGCTTTAACGAATTGTTTATTGCGGGCAATCATCTTGCCTGAAATCAAAGAATACACGTCGTGCCTGCCGACGGCATCTGCAACTACCAAATCACCGCAAAATTTGATATTTGAGGTCGGCTCGAAGAAGGTGTTGATTTGCTCACCGTCATTGCGATAAAAAGACCAGAAATCCTCTTCAAATAACGCAATGTATTTCGGGGTATAAATCAATTCGGACGGATGCTTTTCCCAAATAATCCGTTGTTTATCCCACAACAAAACTTTACTCAAAGACTGTTGCTCGGCGTCGTTATAAACGATGACAAGGACGTTTTTTTGCAATGCCGCAACTTTGGCAAAGAGAAAATGTCCGTTCAACAAAAGCTTTCCTTCGAGATCATACAAATTTTCGGCGGTAATAATCAGCCCTTGTTCGGGGTACACTTCCAAATGTTTTTGGATTTGCGGCAAAAACGGGACGGGTTTCAAAGAAAGCCGGCGGTTTTTGTATTGCGCTTGAAATAACTGTTTGCCGACATCAGTCTGAAGAGTCAGAAGTTGACACTGCGGATACCATTGATGTTTCATAAATTCTGATATTTAAATGATTAAACGTAAATAATTCTCTCTCAAGCCCCAAGAATACGGAAAAATCGGAAGACTGTCAAGATTTATCCTTAAAAACGGCAAAAAAATCTTGTCGCTGCAACAGCGGTGTTCTATAATCAATCCGAAAATATAAAAAAAAGGAAAGCAAATGCAATATTTGGACGCGTCAGCCGGTGAAGATTTGCAATATATCAGGCAATTATTACTGAACGCCGGATTAAAGATAACCGCAACACCGGTGCGTTTGGCCGGTGGTTCGCGTTCCTACGCGTATGCCGTCGATGAATTGGTCGTTCGTTTTCCGAAAGATGAAATTATCTGGCAGTCCATGCGGCGAGAACAACAGATTATTCGGCAAATACAACCGTTATTATCGCCGGATTTAGCGGCAAAAGTACATCAGCTTGAATTGATGAAAACCGAATATCCTTTTACGGTGTCCGAACGTTTTGCCGGCAAAATCTGCGACAATCGTCCGCCTTCGGCATTTGCCGCGTTATATCAGGATTTGAGCCCTTTACAAAAAGATAACCTTGCGGCGGAAATTACGGCCTTTATGCGGCAAATCCACCGAATGGATTATCGTCGTCTGACTATTCCGCCGGCGCCTGAAAGTATTGATGATTGGAATGTTGCCGCCAATGCTGATTTTGATTTGGAAATTGTATCGGAAATGCTCAAAACTGCAAGTAACGGCAAGATTAAACTTTCTGATTTCAGCGTGGCAAAAATGAATATCACGCCGGCACTTTGCCATAATGATTTAAGCGGCAGTAATTTGCTGATCAATCCGAATGAAAATGATGTTTTGGTCGGTATTATCGATTTCGGTAATGTTCGGATTATGCCGGCATATATCGACTTTTTTCCGTTATATAAAATCAATCGGCAGTTGGCACTTGCCGTATTGCGACATTATAATGCCGTTTCAGATGAAAAAATTGAACAAAATCAAATAGATTTTATGGCTTTATCATATATCGGATACGGTTTTTATCGCAGTCAAAATCCGCATAATCCGTATTTGATGAAGTTATTACAAGGGTTTTTATAACTCAAATATGCTGATTATCAACTGTTGATGAATACACGCCGGCGCGGTTTTCATATTGACATCTTAAAAACTATATATATTATAAACGCAAAGACAATATAAATAAGGGAGCTTATGATGAAAAAGATTGATAATGTCAAAGAGTTTGTTGAAAAAATCGACGCCACCAAAAAGGTTAATCCCAAAGATTTATCATCTGACCAGGATTTGACAATAGCGATTATGAACCTGATTTCCATTGAAGAACATTTGGTGTTTTCGGGCGCCAAAACCGGCAAAACCGCTTATTATGACTTAATTGAAGAAGTTCGCAATATGCGTAAAGAATTGATGCTGAAAGTTATTCCGGCTTATGAGGGCGAAGTTTGGTGCATCTCTAAGCACTTATTGGCATCATCAATGCGTTTGATGGAAGTCGGCACCAAGCAACAGAGCCTGAAACACCCTGAGGAAGCCTACAAGCTTTTCAATAAGGCTTATGATTTGTATTGTCTGTTTTGGGGCTTGAATATGAATATGCTTGATATCAAAGATGTCAAATGGATTGAAGACAAGCAGGAAGATATCAAAAAACTTTCCGATAAATTAGATGAGGTTATGCCGGCCCCGGAAGTGAAAGAAGAGCCGAAAGTCGGTGCTTTATCTAAGATGAAAAGCTTTGTCAGAAAAGCCGTTGATTGCTGTATCGAATAGGAGAAAATGATGAAGTATATCTCAGCGCTGTTGTCGTTTTTGATATTAACAATGTCAACCGCATCGGCCGAAGATTTGGATAATAATAAAATCTATAATTTCTATCAACCGGGGTGTCCTCACTGTCAACAGGCGTTGAAGGATATTAAAGAGAATTATCCCGGTTTACATATGGAAATGATTGATGTGACAGCCAGTCCGTATGCGCACAATATGTTTGTTAAATGTATCCGCAAATTTCACATCGGCAGAGACGATATCGGCACGCCGCTGTTTTGTATGGGCGATATCTATGTTATGGGTTGGACCACCGATCAACAGCTGCGTTTTGATGTGTATGTCAAAGACTTTTTGCCGCCGGAATACTATCAATCGCAAGAACGGGAATAAAAAACAAAACCCTCCGCATCGGAGGGTTTTATAATGTTCAGACATAAAGATTATTTCGGTCCGCGTCCGTCGTTTCCGGCATCACGAATAGCCAATTCCGTTTCGGCTTTTTTCAATAAGTCGCCGTACTTTGAATCCTTGCCGAAATTGCTGGCAGTATCAGCGATAATATGCAAGGTTTCGGTTGGCAGTTTTCCCAAAATTTTATCATCTTCCTGCATAACGCGGTCAAGGAACTTCTGATGAAGCTTCGTGTTGCGTTGTTCAATATCAAAGTGCGTATATTTGCGGGTTTTATTGTCGTCATCAAGGCAGATATCACGAATATAACCGCGCAAATCTTTCATAGCTTTAATGCTTTCGTCGGAAGCCGGAATGTTATCATGTCCCTGCATATACATATCAAGCGAGTGCATGAGGAACTTTTCCATCTCTCGTTTTTGAATGGCATTAACTGTTATATCTCCGAAAGTTTTTTGATATTTCCTATAAATACCAATCGGTGAGGCGGTTTGTGCTATAACATCTTGCGCTTTTTTATCTCCCAATTCGCCGGCCAGCTTATATAACGAGAGATAATCACCGGTAAGATGTATTTCTTTACCGAAACTTTCCACTTCCTGCTTTAAGAACTTTTCTTTTGTTTCTTTAATCCGTTTTTGTAAAGCATTATCTTTATTATGCATTTTGAAAGCAGGAATATCCTCAATATAGTTTTCAAGCTGTTTTAAGGTCTTGATGTTATATTTTGTCAGCGGGATATTATCTTTTCCTTCAATGAACTGAACCACGGCATCGTCAAATGCGTGAGCAATACGCAAGCCGAGATAACCGTCAGCGATGCGTTGATTTTTGGCATTCATCAACATAATCGGCGAAAGATCTCCGATATGTTCCGGATATTGTTCGGCAATTCTTTTCGTAGCCACGGCTGAACATATAGCTGAAACAGGACTGTCAGTCAATCCCCATTCATTATAATCTTTTACATCCTTAAGCAGCTCATCTTTTGATTGATTGCCGTGCAACTTTTCCGCATAGGAAAGGGCGGCTTTTTCAAAATCATCACCCGGATTAACCACAAATGTAATGTCGTTAAAGGTGGCTTTATATGAAGTATTATTATCATTAGCCATCTCAGACATTTTCAAGCAAACATCGTCAATTTTATCGCCGCCGTAAACCAGAAATTCTTTTGCTTTCTTTTGCCGAACACTATCCAACTGTTGCTGGATTTCTTTATCTTTTGACGGTTTGGCCAATTCTGCATCCAGAATTTTATCCAAATCCGGAAAAGCGGCAAAATAACCGGCCATAGCATCCATACTGACCGTGCCCAATATTTGATAGTTACCGATATCGCGATCTCCGTGTTTTATATGTAAAGCCGGTGTCAGATGTTCATTGAGTGTGGCCGTTGATGCCGCATAACCGGACATACCGATGGCATCAAACTCTGCCATGGTTTTTTCATCCGGCATTTCTCCTTTATCCATCATGGATGATACTTTGTCGGTTAAATCTTGAAACTTGAGAGCGTGCGCATAAAGATGATTAAAGAGAACATCAACTTTTTCCTTATCATCAAAATATTTGGCAAATTTGGCGCATTCCGGCGGAACGGACGACATCGTGGCGCAATCTTGTTGCAATCTGCAAGCCTTAAAATAAAAGACGGCACGGTTATAATCCTCTTTGGTTTCTAAGTGAGGATTGATATCGGCCTTAAGATGCGCCTTCAGAAAATCGACGGAATCCTGATCTAAGTCGCACGGATAATCTATTTTGTTATCTTCCATAACACACTCCTTATTTTCTGTCAGTATAGCAGGAAAATTATTTTTTGTCAAACATAATTTGTCAAAAAATACATAAAATTATCCGATAACGGCCAAAACCAGCAAAACCGCCAATCCGATAGGGGCAATATAGCGCAGGGTAACCAGAAAATAGCGGGTAAACGCGGTAGAAACCGGTGCACTGCGGCGAATATTATGGATAATCGGTTTCATGGCTTTATAACCGACAAACAACGCCATCGTCAACGAAACAATAGCGGCCGTGTAGGTTGAAACCAGCCAATCGGCAAAGGTAAACAAATCGCGTCCGAAAATTTTGATATCCATAACGCCGGAAAAAGAAGCTGTCACCAAGGTCATGGCAACGCCGGTCATAAACATCACCAGAGCCGAGGCTCCGAAACGTTTCATATTCAGTTTATCCATCACCAGGTTTGTCAGCGTTTCAAAAATCGAAATTGTCGAGGTAACCGTGGCCAAAATCAACAACAAATAGAAAGAAATGGCCCAAATATGACCGTACGGCAAATGCTGAAAAACATGCGGCAGACTGATGAAGGTTAACCCCGGTCCCGACGAAGTCGGCACCCCGACGGCGATAATGGCCGGCAGAATAATGGCGGCACTGAGCAAAGCCGCCAAAGTGTCAAAAATTTCAATATGATGCACAGCTTTGAACAGGTTTTCTTTCGGCGAAAAATACGAGCCGTAAACAAGCAACACGCCAAAGCCCAAAGACAGTGAAATAAAGGCCTGTCCGAGCGCCGCCGTAAAAGTATCGATTAACGGTTTCAGTTTAAAACCTTCGGCGGTAAAGCCGAGATGTTCCGGTTCAATTGTTAACAGAAATTGAATACCCTTATCGGCGCCGTCTAACGTTAATGAACGGATGCAAAGACAAATAAAAATCACAAAAAGAACCGGCATCAGATACAATCCGACTCGCTCAATACCTTTTTTGATGCCGCCGATGACGATAATGGTGGTACTCAAAAGGAAAATCAGACCGCAACTGATTTGCATGGAAAAGTTTTGTGTCAGATGCTTAAACTCGTTTGTCAAATCATCTTTGGCAATCAAAAGCAGCTTACCGCTGACGGCTTCCAGAAAGTAATAAAGAACCCAGCTGGCCACCAAAAAATAAAACGACAAACAAAGAAATACGCCAAATGCGGCAAACCATCCGCCGAAAAATGACCATAACCCGAGATGACCGAGCCCCACACGCGAACCGATTACGCGATAAGCATCAACACAGTTGCTTTTGGAAGTACGTCCGATGGCAATTTCCGCTACCATCAACGGATTACAAATGACAAGCAAAATCAACAGATATACCAAAATAAAACTTAAACCGCCGTGTTGTCCGCATAAATACGGAAACCGCCAGATATTTCCCAGACCGATGGCCGAACCGGCCGCGGTTAAAATAAATCCCCAGTTAGATGAAAACATATCTTTTTTCATTATCGGCCCTCCATCGACGATAAAACAATTAATATTCTGACCAAAATTAAAACGAAAAATCGCAGATTGCAATAAAAAAATCGTTATTTCAAGATGTTCATACCAATAAAAACCGCTTGACTTAAAGTTTGTTCTTAACAATATAGTATTGTGTAGAGCATATTTTATTGGCGGGCGGAATGATGAGAACAATAACAAAAACAGCAACGGCGGTTTGGGCGGCTCTGTGGCTATGGACGATGCCGGCAACGGCGGCAATACAGGAACTGCAGATTGACGGTGATCATGGCAAACTCTCGGCGGTTTTGCAAACACCCGATAATATCGCTTCATATCCGCTGGTTATTCTGATGCACGGTTTTACCGCCAATAAAAATTCACCGTTATTGCGGCAGATTGCAGAAAATTTGCAACAGGTCGGGATTGCTTCGTTATCTTTTGATTTTAACGGTCATGGACAAAGCGAAGGCAAGTTTCAAGATATGACAATTCCCAACGAAATCAACGATGCTCGTAAGGTTTATGAATATGTGCGTCTGCTTTCGGCGGTAACTTCGGTGTCGTTGCTCGGCCATTCACAGGGCGGGGTTGTGGCCGGAATGTTGGCCGGCGAACTCGGAACGGATAAAATCAAAAGTCTGGTGTTGTTGGCGCCGGCGGCGGTGTTGCGCGATAATATGGCCAACGGCGAGATGTTCGGCGTTAAATTTACAACTTTTTTTCTGCCGCCGTATATTGAAATTTTCGGTGGTTATAAAGTCGGACGGAATTATTTGAAAACAGCCCGTGATTTGCCGATTTATGAAACTTCGGCCAAGTATCAGGGACCGGTTTTGATTGTGCACGGCACGGCAGATAATCTGGTGCCTTATACATATTCGGAACGTTATCATGAAATTTATCACCAAAGCGAACTGCGGCTGTTAGAAAATTTTGACCACGGTTTTAGTGCTAACCTTGCACAAACAGCCGGCATTGTTACGGATTTTCTGTTTAACCGGTTGACACCATAAAATTTGCACCACGGTTCAAAAAAATATAAAATTGCGGTTGACAACACCAACCGAATCTTATAGCATGACCTCTGTTGTGCAAAAAGAGAGTATTGATGAATAAATTATTGAACATATCTTTGAAGCCGCTTGCTATCGAACTAGATATTTTGCAAGGCGGTTTGTTGTGCAACATTTTGCCGCTCATTTTGATTGCCATTATCATTAGCTGATGTCTCTAAGTGCTTTAATTCTGCCTTAAAGCCCGAACACTTAGAGAAAACAGCAGGGCTTTAAGAAAGAAAAAGGGGTAATCAGAAAAGAGAAGAGCAATGAAAAAATTTACCGATCGTCAGCATCATGAAAATACCGAGCCGCAGAAACGGCCGGAAACCGTTAGAGCCACCGAAAAAGCATTCAATCAATATTTTGAAATGATTGGCAGAAAAGATTTCAAACAGTTTTATTATGATTGGCATATTGACGACATGATTGAACCGTTTGCCGAATTAACGGAGTATTTTGTGCGCAAATATCCCGAAAGAACGGCGGAACATTTTGATGAGTTCGTAAAGGAATTTACGCAGAGTGTTGATAACTACAATATCGACAGCGAAAAGTTCTGCTCGGTTAAAAACGGTATTTATCACAAAGATCGCGAACTCTCTCAAATTATTGATAAAATTGAAACTTTTTCTTTTGAATTGCGCCAATTTTCATACAGCTTTATGCAAGAAAATGACTATGTTTCCGAATTCGGAAATTGGGTTTATAAGCCGAATTATCCGTATTCTCATCTGCACGGTTTATCGCTTTCCGTTGACGTGCTGAATCGCTTGTCGGAAAATTTTAATTATATGAACAACGGGCTGATTGCCGAAAATACGCGATGCACCGCCGATAGTTTTTTACGTCATAAACTGGCGCCGCAATATCGTTATCGCCACGGTTACACTTATCAATCTCGCAAAAATGCCACCGCCAGGTTTGTGGCGCTGCGTAACCGGATGGCGCAGGAATATAAAAGCGGACAATATAATCAATACGGCGATTATTTCCAAATTGAAACCCATCATCGTACCAAATTCGGCACTTATCGCCCCAACGGTTTCGAGCTTGAGTTTTATGTGCCGGCCGAATATGGCGATTACGGCAAATTGATTGATTATTTGAAGGCCAAACACGGTTGGAAAAAAGTTTATACCACCAATAAAGATCCGTCGGTTTATAACGATGAAAAGGCCGCCGGTGTGATTGAACGTGATGAAAGTTTGGCGGCCATGGCCGGATTGGCGCCGGTGGAATATGCTTCACGCATTATGAAATCATCAAAAGATGAAAAAGAATGCTTAAAAATTATGGATTCATTTGATAAAGGCTATGCCAATGTGCATTGTTCTCTGCATCAGCACGTTTCCGCCGCCGGCTTTGATTTGAACACATATAAGCGTTTGGTTAAACGCATGATGCAGCATGAAAGTTTTATCGTCGATAATTTTGCCGCGCCGGAGCGTCGCAATAATCGCTTGCTGTATGCCACTTACATCAGCCGCAATTTAAGCGCCAACGGTACCCGTGATTATCCGTTTTTATGTACCATGGCGGATATGTGCGATAATTTGAACGAACTGCGGGATATGGTCGGTTTCGGACACAAATATAAAACGTTGAATATTATGCCGTCCAAAACGGTGGAATTTCGTTACATGAATGCAAATTTTAACAAACACTATGTGGCAGCGTTTCTGCAATTTAACCGTGACTTTGTAAACAGCGCCGTGACTAACAGCGGCACGCATATCAACCGTCCGTTGGCCAACAGATTTAATTGGATGCAAAATTTGGCTGAAGATGATAAGACGGTTCTCGGACAGTTGAGCTATTACTACCAAAGTCCGTATGATCAATTTCGACCGAATAAAACGGTTGATGCACATACCATTCACGAAGAACATGTCTATGCGCGTCATATTGCCGATGCCATGAGCCATACCGGCAAGTTCGGATATTATAACAGTTGGTTTAAGAAGAAGGTGAGAGATGCAAGTGCAAGAGCCTGATGCGTATGAAATTATCAATAAAGACAACGTGCAACCGGTGATTTTAACCTGTGAACACGCGTCGACGTATATTCCGCAAAAATATCATAATCTGGGTTTGGCGCCCGAGATGCTGGATACGCATATTGCCCGCGACAAGGGGTGCGGAGAGCTGACGCGGAAATTGGCCGAACGAAGTGGGTGTACGGCTTTTTTAGCCAATTATTCCCGTTTGTTTATTGACTATAATCGCCGCGAAAACGAAGCAGATTTAATTTTGGCGGAAAGTGATAAAGTGGCTGTTCCGGCCAATGTCTGTCTATCTGAGGCAGAACGGGAATATCGGTTGGAAAATTATCATCGACCGTATTATCGGGCTATTTTTGCAGCAATTGAGCGTTTGCGTCAAAACGGCAGAAAACCGATTATTTTTTCAATACACGGGTTCACGCCGCAATTAAAGGGTGGGGCGCCGCGACCGTGGCATGCCGGCGTTTTGTATGTGAAAGAAAATCCTTTTGCCGAAGCTCTATTGAAACATTTGCAGCAATATCCGAACTTCAAAGTTGACGCCAACGTGCCGTACGATTTGCGGCAATTTAATACCGGCTCGGCCGCCATTTGCGGAACGGATACGGGGCTGGAAAATGCGGTGATTGAAATTCGCGACAGCGAATTTGATGATATAACGGCCGGCGTTGATCATTGGTGCGCTGTCTTAAACCGATTTTTGCAAGATTACCGCGTCTGATAAGATGAAAAGATTGCAAAATTTAAGATTAGATGTAAGTTGGCTTAGTTTTGATAAAATTGGAACGAAGATGGAAACCAGAAAATATGAGGCAGGCGAGAAAAAGCGCAGCGGGCGATTTAATTGCGCACAAGCCGTTCTTTGCACCTATGGCGATAAAACCGGTGTTGATGAAACAACCGCTTTGAATATCGGTCATGCCTTTGCCGTCGGAATGGGAAATATGGAAGGTACTTGTGGGGCGCTGATTGGCGCCGGTTGTGTATTGGGACTGGTTTTCAAGAATAAAGCCCAATCGATTCAGGCAATGCGCCGGATAATGGCCAAGTTTCAGGAAAGAAACGGCGCCACTCAATGTAAAATGTTAAAAGGCATCGAAACCGGCAAAGTGTTGCGTGAATGTCCGGACTGCGTAGCCGATGCCGCCGAATTTTTGGAAGAGGAAATTGCTGATATTGAATAAGTAATAGGGACGAACACAATGGATAAAAACGAAGAAGAAAAAATTTATAAAGAAGCGATAGCGTTTTTCGGGAATACCTCGCAGAAAATCATGGTGGTTGAAGAAATGTCGGAGCTGACTAAGGAACTTTGCAAAGAATTGCGCCATCGCGGCGATGTTGATCATATTGCCGATGAACTGGCCGATGTTGAAATTACGTTGGCACAGCTCAAAATAATTTATAATATTCATCAGGCGGTGGAAGAACATAAAGATTATAAATTGCGCCGTTTATTCTCCAACATAGCAGAACTTAAAAAGAAACAGTCTGCCTGAAAACGGGGCATAAAGAAAAATTTTAAAATATACTTGTATTCGGCAAAGTGCTTTCCTAAGTATTTAAATAGAGGTCGGGAATTGTAAACTCGACGACCAGAAAAAGCAAAGGAGAAAACGATGAAAAAGTTGATATTGCCGACATTAGCCGCTTCAATTTTAAGCTCAATGCCGGCGGCGGCACAGATTTTTCAAGATCCGTTCAATCCGCCGTTTGAAACAATGGTATTTGCCCCGCACCACGTCGGGACGCGCTATATGACAGAGCCGCGTATGGATGTGGCGGATTTAAAGGATAAAATCGAGGTTAAAGCCGAATTGCCGGGTATCGATGAAAAAGATGTTACCGTGTCGGTTGAAAACGGCATTTTAACGCTGAGCGGTGAACGCAAAGAAGAAGTTGAAGAACAGAACAAAGATTATTACATCAAAGAAACCTCCTCCGGTTCGTTCAGTAGATCCATTCGTCTGCCGAAGAATATTGATGAATCTAAAATTGATGCTATTTTTAAAAAGGGTGTGTTGACAATCAATATTCCAAAGACGGATATTATGGAAGAAACAATCAAGAAAATACCGATTAAAACTGAAGAATAAAAACTCAAAACTCGGAACACAAAGTTCCGAGTTTTTTGTTGTCTGTGCGGTATATTTATCAAAAGTTCGTTGACTTATCTCAAGAAGCGGATAAGATGCAATCGGTTGGGAATAACAGATATTTTGATAATGCCTAAATTTAAGTGGATATATTCAGTATTGTTTTTATTGTTTTGCGAATGTTTCTTTTTTCGAAATATTCTGGGCAACGAACTGCTGTTCGGCGACACCGGTGACGGTCGGCTAACCACACTGGTTGCCGAGCATTGGTGGCATTTTTTGTGCGGGCATGAAAAATTCAGCGAATTAGCCATCTTCTTTCCGCATACCAATGCGTTGGCCTATTCCGATATGCTACTCGTTTTCGGTATGCTGCATTCTCTCTTGCGACTGTTGCATTTTGACATGTATATGGCATATAAGTACACCTTGATTTTGGTTCATATTTTCGGCACATTCAGCTTGTTTTATCTTTGTTGTCGCAAGTTTAAAATGTCCGTTTTATGGAGTATCGGTGCGGTTTTGGCGTTTTCTTTTTCAACGTCGTATGCGCTGATTTGCAATCATACGCAAATGCTGGGCATAAGCTTAGTGCCGATATTGTGTGTGTGGCTGGTTGACTGCATTCAAAAATATATTCATCATCAGAATTATCACAAATCAGCGTTGCTGTTCGTGTGCGGCTTTGTTTTGCTGTTATATAATTCATGGTATGTGGCCTATTTTAACTTGATTTTTGCTTTAATTTTTGCGGTTGTCTATGTATGTCAGATGTACCTCAATCATCTGTCATTCAAACCTTTTATGACGGCTTTTTATACCTTAAAGCTGAAATTGGCGGGATATATGCTGATATCGGCAATATTGCTGTTGCCGTTTTATCGGATTTATATGCCTATTATGGACAGTTCAGGCGGTTTTAATTATGAAAATACCAAATCATGTTTGCCGGAATTGATTGATTTAATCAATGTCGGCGAAGAAAATTGGCTTTTCGGTTGGTTTATTCAATATCTCGGTTTGGTACAACGCAGCTATTCGGAAGAACTGATGATTGGTTTTTCCGTCATTTTGCTGCTGTTGTACGCCGTAACCTTTGTCGTCGGTTTTCAAAAAATAAATCTAAAATTAAATGCACCGCAAACTTCAGCTCAAAATAAATATACTTTGATCGCCGTTAAAAGTGTTTTTATCGGTATTTTGATTTGTTTGATATTGGTGATACGTCTGACGCCGGACGGTTGGTCATTGTGGTATTTTGTTTTCGAATTTGTGCCCGGAGCAAGAGCCGTTCGTGCCGTGGCACGCTTTGTTTTTGTTTTGAGCCTGCCGATGTCGATTATAAGCGCCTATACGGCCGATAAATTCATCAAGTTATCACACAAAAAAGCAACGGCAACGGCCTTGCTGATGATTGCCGCGATATGGTTGTCCGGTATTAATAAGAATGGTATTCGCGCCGGATGGGAACGCCGACAACAACAGCAATTTCTCGCGCAAGTAGCCACACCGCCGAAAGATGTCGAAGTATTTTACATCCGCGCTAAGCAAGTCGGCATATATGAACAGATGAATGCTTTTGAAATTGCAAACTTTTACGGACTTAAAACCATTAACGGCTATTCCGGCAGTGTGCCGAAAAATTGGCAATATGTATTCGGGAAGGACTATGAAGGCATCGTAAGAAATTGGGTGCTTAATCATAATTTACAAAACGTTTATGCCTATGATATCGAACAAAATAAATGGCAGTCGGTAATGCAAACGTTGTTATCATCTATGACATATAGTATTGGGCAGGATATTTTGTTTCGACAAAACGGCAACGGTGAGAAATATACGTTGGAAGGGTTTTCATATCCGGAAGCGAAACATACGTGGACAATTGGACCTAAAGCACGGTTACAACTTTTTATTCGTCATTCGAAACCGGAAAATCTGAAGATGACATTTAAGGGGTGGCCGTTTACGGCAGGTGAGCTGAAACAACAAATTGTTCATGTGTACGTCAATCAGCAGTTGGTAGAAACATGGCAGATGGAAAAGCGCGGGATTTATACGGCCGTGATACCGTCGGCTCTTGTGACCTCGGGCGATATCAAGATAGAATTCGAGATTTCAAATCCGATGAGTCCGCAACAGTTAAAAATTTCAGAAGACGGACGCAATCTCGGTATAGCGTTTGAAAAATTGGTTCTGATGCCTTTGACAAACAATCAGTAATTTTTTTTTAGAAAAAAATATCGAATAAAAACAATGTATTGTATATTTTTACGGGTATTTCCGGTAAAAATAATGAAAAATTTTTAAAATTCTTCTTGACAAATAAAACAAAAAAGGACATATTTTTGTCATCATTCAATTTTTATTCGTTGGTATCATTAGGTATGCGTGTTTGCGATTCGTCAGAAGGTTCCGCCTTTTTGTTGATGCGATTTGACACAGCCGAAGATAACAGCGATGAGTTAATTCTTTTAATCTGTCCTATGAGACCAAGGATTCACCCAATCGGTCTTCGGAGAATGAGGAAAACTCCGTAGTAAAAACCCATCAACGGCCATGAAGTATACAGATCTGAAGGCAAGATTCGAGACCCCGAAGAACGCTTACGAGC
Organism: Alphaproteobacteria bacterium; assembly: GCA_017960745.1. Classification (GTDB taxonomy): domain Bacteria; phylum Pseudomonadota; class Alphaproteobacteria; order RF32; family CAG-239; genus RUG410. Next base: position 17,731 of record JAGCYN010000030.1, read on the forward strand.
GCATGAGTAGAGGATTTAACCCACGGCTGGTTGCAAAGTTCAAGAACGGATTTCCTCGGATTTCCTGCAACGGTCATGCGGAAGTGGAGACAGGGCAGTTCAAGCAACAGTGCGAGGCTCTGCAGAAAGGTGAGATTTTCGTCATTGGCCGCGCCGGTGATTGCAACTACTATCTCCCCAAGTCCCTCCTGATCGATGAGAACGGACACCGCGCCAACAAGACTTCTGTCAGCAGGTATCACTGCTTTATCAAGAAGACAGACGACGGTACATTCGAGCTCTATGATGTCTCTGCAACCTATACCATGGTGTGCCTTGATTAAGCCATACTGGGTATCTGCAGCAATAAAAATAAGTCTTCACCGGTTCGCGGTGGAGACTTTTTTTATACGCAGAAACAGTAAGGAAAGCCTATTTATCATATAAATAAAAGTCCAGCTAAAATATTTTTGAAAATCTGATAAAATCAGTTGCAAAGTGTAAAAAAAAAATTATAATGCGGGCAGAATATAACTTAACTTTAGGAGATTGATATGGACAATGAGCCTTGCTTAGGTTGCCAAGTCGGCGACAAATGGCGCAAAAAACGCGGATCTCTGATTATGGCTTTGCACGAAATTCAAGGTGTTAAAGGCTATGTTGATTGGAAAGATGCTACCGATCTTTCCCAAACAATGGGAATTCCGCTCGCTCGTATTTATGAGGTTTTGACATTTTATAACTTTTTCAAATTGGTTGCACCGGGTAAAGCCGTTATTTCTGTTTGCACGGGAACGGCCTGCTACTTGAAGGGTAATGATAAAGTTTTGGAAAAATTCAAGTCAGAATTAAAAATCAAAGAAGGCGAAAGCACACCGGACGGATTATTCCACCTGCAATGCGTACGTTGCGTCGGTTGCTGCGGTTTGGCGCCGGTTTGCGTTGTAAACGGCAAGACATACGGTCGTATGACACCTGAACAAGTGCCGGAAATTTTAAATGAATGGCGCGAAGTGTTTAAGGAGGCTTAATATGGTTGATATGGCTGAAGTTATGAAAAAATTTGATATCCACGAAATTGCCAATAACGAACTCGCGGAAATCGAAAAAACGGTTGACGCCGAACTTGTGGCGCGGTATAAGGATAAACGCGGAAAAAAGATATTCCCCGTGATTTACGCGGCGCGCGACAACGTTTGCGGCGCGTGCAATATGGAATTGCCGAAGTCGGTGCTTTCAAGGCTTAAAGGCGGCGAAGTGATAGAGTGCGATCAATGCGGCAGATTGCTTTATATAGCGAAATAGCGTAAGCGA
>JAGCYN010000031.1 GCA_017960745.1 Alphaproteobacteria bacterium
CTCCCTCAATCTTGCGGATGCCGGATTTACCCTCCATCAGGCATTTCCAGTTATATTCAACACCTCGTCCCAACGGAGAAACAATACCTAAACCGGTTACAACAACTCTTCTCATATTTACCTCATTTTTCTGTTATTAAAAAAACTCGCTGTTATAAAAAAAGCGAGTTTAATTAAATAAAGCCTTACGACTTACGCATTCTTTGAGAGATAGTCAATAGCATCTTGTACAGTCAAAATCTTCTCAGCAGCTTTATCCGGAATTTCGCAACCGAATTCTTCTTCAAAAGCCATAACCAATTCAACTGTATCCAAGCTATCAGCGCCTAAATCATCAATAAAGCTAGCTGTTTCAACAACTTTAGATTCATCAACACCTAAATGTTTTGCAACAATCTTTTTTACGCGTTCTGCGGTATCATCAGTCATTATAAATTAACCTCTTAAAATTGAAACTATTTCTACAGACGAAATCGCCTGTTGTTGTCTGTTTACACAAATTCATCGGATTTGACAAGCATTATTTTCATTTTTTCCAATTTTTTTTGTGAATATTTTACAAAAATCTTATTTATTCAATATGTTACAACAGTATATATTTTTCGTAAAAATGGGATAAAATTCGATTTTCGGAATATATTTTGAGCATTTTACACCTTAACATATGTTTTATAAAACGCGGCAAAATCCCCCTTTTCAGCCCCGCAATGGAAAAACTTATAATAAATTGTTGCAATAAGCACCATTCTACCCTATATTGCCGACAAAGGAGATTTTATGGTTGAGGTCGTAACATTCGGATGCCGCATCAATGCTTATGAATCCGAAGTGATTAAGGAAAAGCTGAAAAATTATGACAATCTGATTGTCGTGAATACCTGCGCCGTAACCAGCGAGGCCGAACGTCAATGCCGCCAAGCCGTCCGCAAACTCAAACGCGAACATCCCGAAGCTGATATCATCGTCACCGGCTGTTCGGCGCAACTCAATGCCGAAAAATTTGCGCAAATGCCGGAAGTAACGCTGGTTCTCGGCAATAAAGAGAAAAAAGAAATCGAAAAACACGCCGCCCGGCTGTCCGAGGCAAAAAAGCAAGTCAGCGATATTTTTGCGGACTCCGATTGCGATGACTTCATGATTACCGGCTTTGAGGGACGTCACAAAGCGTTTGTACAGGTGCAGCAGGGATGCAACCATCGCTGTACTTATTGTATTGTTCCTTATGCGCGCGGCAAGAATCGCTCCGTACCGGCCGATACCGTGGTGGCGCAAATCAAAAAATTGCTTGCGGCCGGTTTTGAAGAAATTTGCCTGACCGGTATTGATATTTGCTCGTATCAGCCGTCTTTCGACGCTTTGGTACGCTATATTCTTGAAAATGTGCCGCAACTGCCGAAACTGACTTTCGGTTCGCTTGATCCGGCAGCCATTGATGATGAATTTATCAACCTGTTGCGCCAATATCCGAATATGGCCGCCGATTTTCATCTTTCCATCCAATCCGGCGATAATGACGTTTTGCGTAAAATGGCACGCCGTCACAAGCGCGAAACCGTGATTGAACTGTGTGCCAAAATCCGCGCCGTACGACCGAACGCATATTTCGGTGCCGATTTTATCTGCGGCTTTCCGAGCGAAACCGAAGCCGCCTTTCAAAATACCTGCAAACTGGTGCAGGAAGCCGGCATCAATAAGTTGCACGTCTTTCCGTATTCGGAGCGAAGCGGCACCCCGGCCGCAACCTGGCCGCAAATTCCGATGGAAATACGTCGTGCCCGTGCCGCCGAATTAAGAAAATTAAGTGAGGAATAAATGAGTTTTTGGGAAAAATTAGGACTGGGATTAAAAAAATCGTCTTCTAAAATCACGCAAGGAATCAGCGACATCTTTAACAAAAAGAAGCTGGACGACGCCACGTTGGAAGAGCTTGAAGAATTGCTGTTGACCGCAGATATCGGCGTGAAGGCAACAACCGAAATTATCGGCAATTTCAGTGCCAAAAAACAAGATAAAGAAATTACCGATGCCGAAGTGCGTCAGTTTTTGGCCGATGACATCGCCGCCATTTTGCAACCGTCCGAACAGCCGTTTGTGATTGACGGCAACCAAAAGCCGTTTGTGATTTTAATGGTCGGCGTTAACGGTGCCGGCAAAACCACCACCATCGGTAAACTGGCCGCCAAATATAAGGCTCAGGGCAAACAAATTTCCGTGATTGCCGCCGACACCTTCCGTGCTGCCGCCGTCGAACAACTCAAAATCTGGACGGAGCGTAGCGGCGTTCGCTTATTCAGCGGACCGGACGGCTGCGACAGCGCCGGTTTGTGTTATGACGGTTTGAATGCCGCGCTTAAAAACGGCGATGACATTGTGTTTATTGATACCGCCGGTCGACTGCAAAATAAAAATAACCTGATGGAAGAGTTGAAAAAAATCGTGCGTGTGATCCAAAAAATTATCCCGGACGCCCCGCACAGCACCATTTTAACGATTGATGCCACCACCGGTCAAAATGCC